>JBFZEN010000257.1:0-6052 GCA_041306805.1 bacterium | reverse complement strand
CCAATCCACAAAAAAGGGAGACATCATGCACAACCTTAAAAAAGCATTTCATGTGGTCCTTGTCGTCTCCATCGCAGCCGGATGGACGGGCTGCCAGCGTTCAAAAACCGTCAGCGAGGCGGAGCGGTTCGACGGGATAGCGAGAAAATTGTTCAAGGAAGTCTACCCCGGACTGGCCCGGCAGATCACCGAGGATTTCGGCGTCACGGAAGGATTGTGCCTCGATCTCGGATGCGGGCCGGGGTACCTCGCCATCGAACTGGCCAAAAGAACCGGTCTCAGCATCATCGGAGTCGATATCGATTCCGAAGCCGTGGCCATAGCCGGGCGTAACGTCCGCCTGGCCGGTTTGGAAAAACGCATTGCCGTGGAATGGGGCGACGTCCACCGGCTCCGTTTCCCGGACGACCACGCCGGGCTGATCGTTTCAAGGGGATCCTTTCTTTTCTGGAAGGACAAGGTCAAGGCGTTCGGCGAGATCGAACGCGTGCTCAAGCCGGGCGGTGTCGCGTTCATCGGAGGCGGCATGAGCCGATACGTCACACGCGAGAAACACGCGGAGATTCGCAGGGAGCTCGACAAACTGGGCGTGACGCGTCCCAAGGTCACGCGTTTTGAAATGGAGGAGACACTGGCCATGGCGGGCATCGAGCATTACACCATACACGGCGACGAGACGACGGACGGCGCCTGCCAGTGCGGGATGTGGATTGAAATACGAAAACGGTAATGGGTGATCGGCAATCGGTTATCGGTGTTTGGTACGGGGTGCTTGGTTCTGGGTTTGTGGTTCCGGGGGGAAAAAGATCTCAGGTCTCGGATGAACGATATCAGACCGCAGGCCGCAGGACTTCGTTCTTCGATCTGAAAGCGTTCATCTGAGATTGCCTTTTGCTTGCTTCATGTTTCTAATGTTATGGGGGGCACCATTTGGCCCGCATCTTGATCATTGACGACAACAGCGCCGTTCTTCGCGTGCTGCACAACCTGTTTCTATCCGAAGGGCATTCGGTGGAAGACGCTCCGGACAGCGCGACAGGCATCAAAAAGCACCATGAACATCCGTTCAACCTGATTCTGACGGACATCGTCATGCCCGACAGGGAGGGCATTTCAACCATCATCGAGCTGCGTCATGAATACCCCGGCCTGAAAATCATCGCCATGTCGGGAGGAGGCGATTTTGAGCCGTACGGTTACCTGGACATCGCAAGGCGGGTGGGCGCCGACAGGACCATCGCCAAGCCCTTTTCGGCCAGGGAAATCATGGACTTGGTGAACAGCGTTCTGTCAGAGGAAAAACCGGGAAACAGCGGAACCCGGAGCCCCCATCCATAGTATGACTATGATTTGGATGGAATGAAACCGGTAAAAACCTTTTGGAAATACCTGTGAAATATCGTATATTTTTGAATAACCCCTTAATGTGATGGAGGGAATGATGAAAATCGAAACGCATGAAATCGACCAGGTTGTGGTGTTGAAAGTGGGGGGCAACCTGATGGGCGGACCTGAAACCATGGCCGTTCATGAGAAAATCAAGGAACTCATCAAGGAAAATAAAAAGAATGTCGTGATCGATCTTTCCAAGGTATCATGGATGAACAGTTCCGGGCTTGGAACATTGATGGGCTGCCTGACATCACTGAAAAACGCCAAGGGCGAACTCAAGCTGAGCGGTGTGACCGATAAGGTGAAAAATCTCTTCATCATTACCAAGCTGATCACGCTGTTCGACACCTACAATACCGAAGCGGACGCCGTGAAGGCGTTCCAGAAAGCCTGATCCGGCCGGATTTGCGACACACATTCTGAATGCAAAGGGGCTAAAGCAGGGCGGGACGATCCCCGCCCTTTTTTATGAGATCCACAGCCGAAATCGTCCGTCCCGTCCGGCGCTACATGGACCTGTTCGAGAAAGAATACCATGAACGCGTTTCCGATCGCGCCATTCCCGGGGGAGGCTATTTTACATACCAGAAGGGCAAACACCTGCGCCCCCTTCTGTTCTTTCTGGCCCAGGGCCTGGTCGGAAAACCCGCCGTGGAGTCGGTTCCCGTTTCCGTGCTGGTCGAACTGATGCACGCGGCAAGCCTTCTGCACGACGACGTGGTGGACGGTTCAAATTTGAGGCGCGGCCGGCGCAGTTATCCGGCCCTGCACGGCAACCGGACGTCGGTGCTCGCGGGCGATTATCTCGTGGCCAAAGCACTGACCATCGCCGCAGGCGCTTCGCCTTCCGGCGTGGCCCGTGTGGTTTCAGAAACGCTCGTCCGCATGACGCGCGGAGAACTCGTCCAGAACCATTACGCCGGATCCCCGGGCCTGACCCTGGATGCCTATTACGGCATCATTCAGGAAAAATCGGCTTCACTTTTCATGGCGGCGTGCGATCTGGCCGCCTTGATTCAGAAGGCGCGGCCGCGCGAGCGTGAACGGCTTCAACAACTGGGAAACGCCTTCGGCATGGGTTTTCAGATACGGGACGATATTCTCGATTTTACGGGGAAGCCGGGAAGGCTTGGGAAACCCACGGGTCTGGATGTGCGGAACGGGCATCGGACGCTGCCGTTCCTGCTGGCCCTCGAAACCCTGCCGCCCGGACAAAGAAGGGCCTGGAAGAAAGACTCTTCCCGTTCGACGGCGGAACGGACCGGGCGCGTCATCCGTTTTGTCAGGGAACAGGGCGGCATCGCCCTCGCCGAGGCCGAAGCCGACGCCTGGACGCAGGCTGCGCTTGATTTTTTGCCGCATTTCGCGCCGAATCCCTACAGGCGCTCGCTTGAAAAGCTCATCGTCCAGACTGCGCAACGAGTCGCATAACCGTTCTCATCAAGGAGAAATGCCATGCCCAGGACATTGGTCACCGGCGGAGCCGGGTTTCTAGGATCCCACCTTTGCGAATATTTCCTGAACCGGGGCCACGATGTCATCGCCATGGACAACCTGCTCACGGGCAATGTCGACAACATCGCCCACCTTCGAAGCGAGCGGTTCACCTTCGTCAAATACGACGTGACCAACTACATCTATGTGGAGGGGCCGATCGACTACATCCTCCATTTCGCCTCGCCGGCCAGTCCGAGAGATTACCTCGAGTTTCCCATCCAGACGCTCAAAGTGGGTTCGATCGGCACGCACAAGGCGCTGGGCCTGGCGCACGCCAAAAAGGCGCGTTTTCTGCTCGCGTCCACCTCGGAGGTGTACGGGGATCCGTTGATCCATCCGCAGCCTGAGAGCTACTGGGGAAACGTGGATCCCGTCAGTCCGCGCGGGGTATACGACGAAGCCAAGCGTTTCGCAGAGGCCCTGACCATGGCCTACCGCCGTTACCACGGCGTCGAGACGCGCATCGTCCGCATTTTCAATACCTACGGTCCCCGCATGCGTCCCGAGGACGGGCGCGCCATTCCGACCTTCGTGCCCCAGGTCCTGCGCGGCGAACCCGTCACCGTATTCGGAGACGGCAGTCAGACCCGCAGTTTCTGCTACGTATCGGACCTCATCGAGGGCATATACCGTCTTCTGATGTCCGATTACGCTGAACCCGTGAATATCGGCAATCCGGACGAACGGACCATTCTCGATCTGACCGGTCTGCTCATCAGGATGACGGACAGCAAAAGCAAGGTCGTCACCAAGCCCCTTCCGGTCAACGATCCCAAAATACGCCAGCCCGACATCACCTTGGCCAGAAAACTGTTCGGCTGGGAGCCGAAGGTCGCGCTCGAGGACGGGCTCGGCCGCACCATCGACTGGTTCAAGATGCGGCTCGAATCGGACGCCGCGTCAGAAAACGCGAAGAAAAAATGAGTTCGCGCGGCGATTCCAGCCGGACCGGTGCGCGGGAGCGGGCGTACGGACAGCCCGGAGCGCGCGTTCCGGAACCGCCGCCCCGCTTCCTGCTGATGCGCCTGTCGGCCATGGGGGACGTGCTGCTCGCCACGCCGGTTCTCCGGATGCTCAAGAAAAGCCGGCCCGGATGCCGCATTGATTTTCTTGTTAAAAATACGTATGTTTCACTGTTGAAGGCCAATCCGCATGTCGGCCGCATTCTGGTCTTCGATTCCGCCGGCGGGTTGAGGGGACTGCTGGCCCTGGCCCGTTCCATTCGGAACTCGCGCTACGACGCCGTCGTCGATTTACAGGGCAATTTCCGCAGCCGGGTTCTGTCGTTTTTTTCCGGCGCACCCCTGCGCTCCCGGGCGTGCATGCACCGTTTCAGGCGTTTTCTGCTCGTCCATTTCGGGTGGAACACCTACCGGCGTATCGTTCCCGTTCCCCTGCGTTATCTCGATTCGTTGCCTTTCGGCGTCGAAGACGACGGGGAAGGGCTGGAACTTGAAGTGCCCGACGCCGCCGTATCGAAAGTCCGCGGCCTGCTGAACATTCCGGCGCGGTCGAAGAAAGCCATGATCGCCGCGCTGGCTCCGGGGGCGGGAAGGGCCACCAAGCAATGGCCGGCGGACCGGTTTGCCGAAACGGGCAGGGAACTGGCGGACAGGGGATGGCACATCGTGCTCGTCGGCGGAAAAAACGATGCGGGCGTCTGCGCGCGCGTATCGCAGGCCATGCGGACCGAGCAGGCTCCCGCTCCTTCGGACCTGTCCGGGAAGCTATCACTTCTTGAGACCGCCGCCGTGCTGCAGCTGTCCGGCATTTTGATCACGAACGACACGGGCGTCATGCACATGGCATCGGCCACGGGCACCCGGACTGTCGCATTATTCGGACCCACGACGCATCATTTCGGTTTCATGCCGTTTCGCGGCAGAACCGAAGTCGTCGAGGTCGACACGGGTTGCAGGCCGTGTTCTTATCACGGCACCGAAAGCTGCCCCCAAAAACATTTCCGCTGCATGCTGGACATTTCAGCCAGGGACGTGACGGAACGGGCATTGGCATTACTCAACGCGAGGTGAGCATGGGCAGATTCTGGCAGATTCTGTACAATGCAATCGGCGTCCCGCTTCTCTATTCCGCATTTTTAGCGGCCTCCCTTTTCAGGGCCAAAATCAGAAAGGGACTTGCCGGACGGAAAAACCTTTTCGGCGATCTTCAGTCCGCCGCGAAACGGCTTTCGGCCTCCGGTCCCCGATTCTGGATACACAACAGCTCCATGGGCGAATTCGAGCAGGCCAGGCCGCTGATCGAACGCCTCAAACGGGCCTACCCCGGCGGCAGCGTCATCGTCAGTTTCTTTTCGCCTTCCGGTTATGACCATGTGCACGAGATCAAGGAGGCCGACCTGATTTGCTACCTTCCCTTCGATTCCCTCGCAAACGCCAGACGGTTTCTCGACATCCTTCGGCCCGACGCGGCTCTTGTGATCAGGCACGACATGTGGCCGAACCACATCTGGGAACTCAAACGGCGGCGCATTCCCCTTTTTCTGGCCAATTGTACCATCCGCCCCCACGCTGTTTTTTCGCTTCCGGTGACCAGGCAGGCCTGCCAATCGGTTTACGGCGCCTTCACGGAGATTCTGGCCGTGTCGCCCGAGGCCAAGTATTTTTGCGAACAGGCCGGTTTCGCTCCGGGGCGCACGGTCGTGGTGGGAGACACCCGTTACGACCAGGTGGTGCGGCGCGCCAAGAGCGCGGAGCGCATCGTGGCACCGCTCAGGCGGATCAAGCAGAACCGGATCGGTTTCGTGGCGGGAAGCACCTGGCCATCCGACGAGGACGTCATTCTGCCCGTTCTCGACCGCCTTCTCAGGAAGGGCGTGAAACTCTTCACCGTCATCGTGCCGCACGAACCCACGCCCGACCATCTGGGCGATCTCGAGAACAAGCTTGCCGCCAGGAAAATTTCTTCCATCCGCCTCTCGCGGCTCCCGGCCGACGGAAAACATGATTACAGCGTTCTTCTGGTCGACCGAATCGGTATTCTGGCCAGCCTGTACGCGCTCGGCGAGACGTGTTTCGTGGGGGGCGGTTTCGGTCCGGGTGTGCACAACGTGCTCGAGCCGGCCGCCCTGGGCAAGGCGGTTTTTTTCGGACCCCGGTGCCGGAATTCGTACGAAGCGGGCCAGCTTGAAAAGCGGGGTGTG
>JBFZEN010000256.1:0-6927 GCA_041306805.1 bacterium | reverse complement strand
TGTCGTTGAACGGATGGGCGAAAGTGAAGGGCGTGGACCTGCTCGGGACCGGCGACTTCACCCACCCCGGATATCTTTCGTATCTTAAAAAACACCTCGTTTCGAACGGCAGGGGGCTGTTCCGGCTCAAGAACGACCCCCAATCCATCCATTTCATGCTGACCGCGGAAGTCAGCAACATGTACAAGGACAGGGGGAAAGGCCGGCGCGTCCACACGCTTCTTTTCGCCCCGGGTTTCGACGAAGTCGACAAGATCAATTCGGTGCTGTCGGGCTGGGGCAAGACGGCTTCGGACGGACGCCCCATTTTCGGTCTTCCCGTGAAGGAGCTCGCCGGGACCGTCCTGGGCGTTTCTGAAGCGTGCATGGTCGTTCCGGCGCACGCCTGGACGCCCTGGTTTTCGGTTTTCGGCTCCGAATCGGGCTACGATTCGATCGAAGAAGCGTTCGGGGAAACGGCGCCTTTCATTCGCGCGATCGAAACGGGACTGTCTTCGGACCCGGCCATGAACTGGCGCCTTTCCTGCCTGGACCCTATCACCCTGATATCCAATTCGGATGCGCATTCCCCGGCCAAGCTGGGCCGCGAGGCCAATGTATTCGACTGCGGTTTCGACTATCATGAAATCGTCCGCATCCTGAAAACCAAAGATACGGGCCGGTTCCTCGAAACCGTGGAGTTCTTTCCCGAGGAGGGCAAATACCATTTCGACGGGCACAGGGCATGCCGGGTCCGCCTTTCGCCCGAGGAAACACAAAGCCGGGAGGGATTGTGCCCCGTCTGCGGCAAGCCCGTGACCGTGGGCGTGATGAACCGGGTGGCCCGGCTCGCGGATCGGCCCGATTCGTTCAGGCCGGGCGGCGTTGTTCCCTTCACGAAACTGGTGCCGCTTCCCGAGATCGCGGCCGAGGCCATGGGCCGGGGCGTGAACACGAAGGGCGTGGCGCAGCAGGTGAGGCAGCTCATTGAAAAGGGCGGAAACGAGTTCCGCATTCTGCGCGACCTGTCCCCGGACGAATTGTCGTCTTTCGCCCCGGAACGCATCGTGAAGGGCATCCTCCGCGTGCGCGAGGGCAGGGTCACCATCAAACCGGGTTACGACGGCGTGTACGGCGAGGTAAAGATTTTCGATAACGGAACCGATAGGCGCAAGAAAAACATAAGCGGACAGACGCGGAGCCATTAAGGAGGGTTGATTCATGAGAAAACGGAACGCTGGAAACGGTTTGACCGGGGCCCTGTTCATGGTCCTGGCCGTCCTGATTTTTCTGTCTTCATGCGGCAAAAGGGAAAAAACACTGCCGACCCTGTCGCATCCGCTCGAAACGGCCAAGCTGGTCAGCCAGGCGACGTCGGGCGTGGTGTCGGCCAACGACTGGATACGGGTCCGTTTCGTCGAACCCGTCGTGGACCAGGGGCAGGTGTCCAGCCATCCCGAAAAACCCAAATCGCTGTCGAACAAACTGTTCCGTTTCGAGCCCAAGATCAAGGGGCAGGCATTCTGGGAGGACGAGCGGACGCTCGCGTTCAAGCCGTCCAAGCCCATGGCGGTGCGTACCACGTACCGCGGCCGGGTCGATTTGCAGCGGCTTTTTGCGGCCGGTAAAAACACCCCCCTGAAGCCGCTCGAGCTCCAATTCGTCGTCACGGCGCGGGAAGTGTTCTCATTCGAGGGGGATTTCGTCCCGGTCAACGAAAACGATCCCGGGCTTTTCGTCTACCAGGGGGCCGTCGAATTCACCGAGAACGTGCCGCTGCAGGAACTGCGCGGCGCCGCCGTTCTTCTGGTTAACGCCAAAAAGTGGGGGCTGGCCTTCGAGCAGGACGCGTCGGGCCGCAGGTTCAAATTCAAGAGCGCCGCGATCCCACGCGACAAAAAGGATAAAAATGTACAATTCAAAATTGAAAAAGGCAAGCTCGCCCTCGGCTCGGACTTTTCGAAGGATGCGAATCTGCCGCCGGCCATGGTCATGGAAGTCACGGAGGCGCTCGTCCAGGTCGGGGAGCGCGAGGCGACCCTGGTGGTGACGTTTTCGGACGAACTCGACACCCAACGCGACCCCGCCGGCCGCATCACCACCGATCCGCCGGTCGCGTTCAAGGCGTCGGTGCTGGCGAAGGAGATACGCCTCAGCGGGAAGTTCGATTTCGGCAGAACCTACACCGTCCGCGTGAAAAAGGGCGTGCGCAGCCGCTGGGGAACGCTCACGGCCGATGATTACGTCCGCGCCATCCAGATCGAGGACCTCAAACCGCAGATCCGGTTCTCGGGCAGCGGCGTTTTTCTACCCGCGGCGAACGAGCAGAAAATCCGTTTCGAAACCGTGAACGTCAGGCGCGTCCGCCTGAACGTCAAGCGGGTTTTCGAGTCGAACCTCGGGCAATTTCTACAGACCGAAAAACTGGAAGGCCTCAAGGCGCGGAACGAGGGCTTCAGAGAGTGGGAACTGGAACGCGTGGGCGTGGACGCGGTGAACGACAGTCTGGACCTTTCGGACACGAAAAACGCCTGGCTACAGCACGAGCTCGACATGAAAAAGCTGTTTCAAAAAGACCCGCTGGGGCTCTATCTGATCAGCCTCGATTTTTCAAAGCGCGATATTCTCTACGGGGAATCCGGCGGATCCAAAAACGGGGACGATGAGAACGGTCCCTACTGGCACTACGACCCGAACGATCCCGACTCGTACGCCTACTACAACCAGTTCGGCCGCATTTACAAGCCGGTGCTGTTCAGCGACATCGGGCTCACATGCAAATCGGCGGGGGAGCGGTTCCTCGTGTTCGCGACCGACATCCGGACCGCCAAACCCATGGCCGGCGCGACCGTCACTTTGCGAACGTACCAGAACCAGGTCATCGGCCGGGGCGAGACCGACGGACAGGGAGTCGCGGAATTCACATCCGTTTCGTCCGGCGTCTTCTACGTCGAGGCCGGGAACAACGGGCAGAGAAGCGCGGTGAAGTTGTCTGAAATGGCCTGGAACCTGTCGGGCTTCGACACGGGAGGCGAATCGACCCCGCCAGACGGCCTCAGGGCCTTCATTTACACCGAACGCGGCGTGTACCGCCCGGGCGACGAAATACACCTGTGCGTCATCGCGCGGAATCCCGACGGGACATTCCCCGACAGGCATCCGGTCACGCTCAAGGTCTTCAATCCCAAAAACCAGATGGTATACGATGAAACGCGCAAGGACGGGATAGAGGGATTCACCCATTTCAGTTTTTCCACCCGGCCCGAGGATCCGACCGGCGGCTGGTCCGCCAATGTGGTGATCGGAAGCAGGACGTTCGACGTGCCGTTGAAAATCGAGACCATCGTTCCCTACACGCTCAAGGTGGAGGTGAAGACGGCGAGCGAACGGCTGGGCCCCCAGGACAGAAGGCTGACGGTCGACCTGGCCGCGAAAACGCTGTTCGGCGCTCCGGCCGGCGGGTACCCCGTGAGCGTGGATGTTTCGCTCAGCCAGTCGCCGTTGCAGTTGCCCGCGTACGGCGGATTCGTGTTCGATGATGCCTCCGTCGAATTCACGCCCCGCACTGAAACGGTTTACAACGGCTTCCTGGACGGCGACGGAAACGCCCGGGTGGAATGGACGCTCCCGCCCCTTGCGGATTCGCCTTCGGCGCTGGAGGCCGAGGTCACGGCAAGGGTGGTTGAAAAGAGCGGCAGGCCGAACCTGAGCGGCCTGACCCTCGCGCTCGATCCTTTTTCGAATTACGTCGGCCTCAAGCCCCCGGCCGAAGGCGAGGAATACGTCCGGTCGGGATCAGCACTCGACATTCCCGTCATACTCGTCCGTTCGGACGGCGCGCCCGTCAGGGGCCGTGAACTGGCCTACCGCGTGTACCGGAACCAGCAGTGGTGGTGGTGGGAGTACGAAAACCAGTCCCAGTACAGGCTGCGCTACAAGCGCGACAGCGAAACCCAAATCATCAAAGAGGGCACGATATCGTCCGACGACAAGCCGGTGCACCTGCAGATCACGGTGCCCGACTGGGGGCAGTACCTCGTGGAGGTGCAGGACGGCCGGAACGGCCATACGGCGGGGTTCTTTTTCTCGGCCTACAACTGGGGCGAGACGCCGTCGGGCGGCGAAGGCGCCGACCTTCTGGTGCTGAAAGCCGACAGGAAGCAGTACCGGCCCGGAGACAGGGCCGAGATCACGTTTCCTTCGCCCGGAAAATGCGCCGTGCTCGTCACGGTGGAAAAGGGCGGGCGCATTCTGCATTACGAGTGGGCCGAACCCGCCCGGAGCGGCGGCCAGACGAGCGTGCTCTTACCCGTCACCGACGCGATGATGCCGAACGCCTACGTCACGGTCTCTCTCATTCAGCCGCACGACCAGTCGCTGAACGACAGGCCCCTCCGCATGTACGGCGTCCTTCCCCTGTCCGTCGTCGATCCCTCGACGAAACAGGAGATCCAAATCACCGCGCCGGCTTTTTTTGAACCGAACAAACCCTGTTCCATAGAGATACGCACCGCGGACGAAAAACCCACCCAGCTGACCCTGGCCGTCGTGGACGAGGGCCTGCTCGACCTGACGCGGTTTTCCACGCCCGATCCCTGGAAGGCGTTTTATTCAAAGGAACGCCTTCAGGTGAACTCGTACGACCTTTTTTCGCAAATCATCGGCGCAAACAAGGGCGACGTGTTCCGCACGTTCTCGATAGGCGGCGATCAGGAAGAGGCCTACCGCATGTCGCAGCTCGGCGCGGAAAGGATAAGGCGTTTCAAGCCCATCGTGGTGTTCTGGGGGCCGCTGAAGACGGACGGCAGGGGAAGGGCCAAGGTGGCGTTCGACATGCCGAACTACGTGGGTTCGGTGCGCATCATGGCCGTCGCCGCGAAAGGCAGGACGTACGGCATGGCCGAAAAGGCCGTGCCCGTCAAGACGGAACTGATCGCACAGCCGGGGCTGCCGCGGGTGCTCGGTCCGAATGACAAAATCACCATGCCGGTAACGATATTCGCCATGGAAAAAGGCGTGGGCAAGGTGAACGTGTCGGTCGAAGCGGAAGGCCCCGTATCCGTCATTGGCGACGCCGGGAAAAGCGCGTCGTTTTCGGAAACCGGGGAACAGGACATCCGCTTCGAAATCGCGGCCAGGCCCGCCGTGGGCAAGGCCGCGATTAAAGTAAAGGCCTCGTCGTCGAAACGGACGGTCGAGTCGGAAACCGAGATCGCCGTCAGGGCTTCTTCCCCGAGAATTTACGAATCGCAGGAGAAGGTGCTGGAGCGGGGCGGGAGCGTGACCCTGACCGTGCCCGGCAAGGGGCTGGAAGGCACGAACGAAGCCAAGGTCATTCTGTGGCGCAGGCCCCAGATGAACCTCGACAAAAGGCTGCGATGGCTCATCCATTATCCCTACGGATGCATCGAGCAGACGGTTTCTTCCGCCTTTCCCCAACTGGTCCTGAAAACCATCCTGAAAACCAGCGAATCGGAGGAGCGCGCCATCGACACGAACCTGCGCGCGGCCCTGCAGAAGCTGCAGAAATTCCAGCTGGCGTCGGGCGCGTTTTCATACTGGCCGGGATGCGGGGACGTTTCGGTGTGGGGAACGGATTACGCCGGGCATTTCATGGTCGAGGCCAAGAAACTGGGCTACCCGGTTCCCGAGGCCCTGTACCGGAACTGGCTGGAGTATGAGAAGACTCTGGTGCACACGCCCAGGGACGGCGTGTTCGTGCAGGCGCACAGGCTGTATTTGCTCTCGCTGGCGGGCGTCCCCCAGATCGGGGCCATGAACATGCTCAAGGAAGACAGCCTCGGAAACGCCAACGACGCCACACGGTGGCTGCTGGCCTCGGCCTACCAGCTGGCCGGAGCCGGGAAAACCGCGCAGGAAATTCTCCAAAAGGCGGGGACCAAAACGAGCGGCAAAACGTGCTGGTACTGGCGCCACACCTACGGTTCGGACCTGCGCGACCGGGCCGTCATTCTCGAAGCCGCTGTCCTCTTCGAACGCTGGGAAGAGGCGAACCTGATCGTCGACGAATTCGGCCGCCTGCTTTCCACGCAGGACTGGTATTCCACCCAGACCACGGGGCACATGCTGCTCGCCCTGGGTAAATACCTCAAGGGCAACGAGACGGGCAAACTGCCCGAAATGTCGGGCACCATCCGGATGCCGGACGGGGCACGATCCAAATTCAAGACGGATGCCTTCAACGCGGCGTTCGAGGTCAAGAGCGGATTCGGCAAAACGGTCGAGATCCAGCTTGACGGCAAATCCACGATCAACCGGATCTTTTGCCAGGTTACATGGAGCGGCATTCCCCTCGAACCCGACATGGCCCAGCTGGAAAAAAACCTGTCGTTGTCCGTGGAATGGCTGGACCAGGCGGGCAGGCCCGTCGACCCGTCGCACCTGAGGCAGGGGGACTCGTTCTGGGGCCATTTCAAGGCCAGCCCGGCCTCGTCGCATTTCCAGCGCATCGACGAGGTGGCTTTGGTTCAGGTGCTTCCGTCGGGATGGGAAATCGAAAACACAAGGCTGTCCGGAGAAGACATGCCGGCCTGGGCCCTTCCGTTCACGCTCAACCGGTTCGATTACATGGATATACGAGACGACCGGATCATGTGGTTCTTCGACTTCGAGCCCTACGAAAAGTGGACGCTTGATTTTCTAGTCAAACTGAACGCGGTGACCGCAGGCGAATTCGTCCTGCCGCCCCTTTATTGCGAGGCCATGTACGACGCGAATTACCAGGCAAGAAAGGGCGGAGGGAAAGTGGTCGTGGAATAGGCTGGAGGCACAACTGATGTAAATCAAAAATCAAAGATCAAATATTAGGCGATGTTGCAAAGTTGCATGATGTCAAACCCACTGAAAAGACACGGATAGATGTGTCAGAGTGATTGACTTGTTGATATTCAGGTATTGTTTCCAGAGCATACTCCATTGGTATGGATA
>JBFZEN010000255.1:0-4456 GCA_041306805.1 bacterium | reverse complement strand
ACGGTGGTCGCCGCGGTGAACGGCATGCGTTTCGCCAAACCGCCCATTCGGTCGAGCGAACGGGTTCCCGTCGCCCTTTCCACCGATCCGGAATTCAGGAAGAGGAGGGATTTGGCCACCGCATGGTTGAAAATGTGGAACAAGGCGCCCAGCAGTCCCAGCGGCGTCGCAAGCCCGATGCCGAGCAGTATGTATCCGATCTGGCTGATCGAGGAATAGGCGAGCATTCTCTTGAAGTCGTTCTGCCTCAGAGCCAGCAGGGCGCCGGCGACGATGGAAACGGCTCCCAGAGTCATCATGATCGTGGAAAGCGCCTCGTTCATGCCGATGACGTTGAAGAAAATCCGCGTCATGGCGTAGACGCCCGATACCTTGATCAAAACGCCGGAAAGCATGGCCGATATCGGCGCGGGCGCCGAAGGATGCGCGTCGGGCAGCCAGGCGTGGAAGGGCATGACCGCGGCCTTCAGGCCGAAGCCCATGAGAAAAAGCGCGGCGCAGAAACCCGTGACGGCCTTCTGCCCGAGCACGGCCAGGCCCGACGCGACGCCGGTCAGGTCGAGGCTGCCGGTCAGGGCGAACAGCAGGGCGATGGCCAGAAGAATCAGGCCCGAGGCGACGGCCGAAAGCATGAGGTATTTATACGAGGCTTCCAGTTCGTCCTGGCCGCGGCCGAAGGCGACAAGGCCGTATGAGGCCACTGCGGCGACTTCAAGGAAAAGGTATATGGTGAACAGGTCTTTCGCCAGAACGAGGCCGTTCATCCCCGCGACCATGATCAGGAAAAGGGCGTAATAGGCGGCTTTCGACCCGTAATGCTCCATGTAATCGATGGAAAACAGGCACGAACACAGGCTGATGAGGGAGATCGAGAAGAGCATGAAAACGCTGAATCCGTCGAAGGCCAGAATGATGTGGATCGGTTCTCCCAGCCACGACAGCTGCTGGATGGTCGGGCCGCCCGCCAGAATCTGCCGGCCGAAAACCAGGGAGGCGGCCAGCAGGAAGAGAAACGCCAGGTTCGCCAGCAGGTCGGGAACCACCCTTTTCGACAGCTTCCCGATCAGCGGCATGAAACCCGCCAGAACCAGGGGGACTCCTATGAAAAGAAAACCCAATCTTCCTCCTTACCTCATCAGACGTTGTATCGCCCAGACGATGACGGCGAGGCCGCTGATGCACCAGGCAAGATAATTGGCGTAATGACCGTTGTGCGCTTTTTTCAGCACCTGGCCGAGCGCCTGGCCGGCCCGGGTCACGGCCTTCTCGAAGAACCAGTCGATGGACCGGTCGATTCCGATAAACAGGACGTGCGAGAGCCCCTTGAGAAACCTCACCCCGTGCTCATACAGGTCGAAATACCGGGACTCGGACCATTGGTAGAGATTCCTGGCGACGGGCAGGTTGTGGACGACTTCGGAGGCCATGAAGGCCTTTCCATGCGCGCGCTTCCATCCGAACCAGTGCAGACCCAGCGCGATCAGAAGGCAGCCGATCGAGATGCCCGCAACCGGGTTGAAAAGGGCGAGCGCGTGTTCCGAGAAATCGAGGTGCCCTGCCGCCGGCGCGCGGCCCTCCAAAACCGGTGCGATGAAATGCCGCAGGGGCAGCCGGCTGTAAACCCCGAAAAGAATGCACAGCAGGGCGAGAACGACGATCGGAATCGTGATGGGCGCCTGGCTTTCCTTCGTTTTCTTCGCTTCGGGATTTGCAGGCCCCAGAAAAATCGAATGCCCGGCCTTCAGGAACGAGGCGAACGTGAAAATGGCGCCGACCCAGGCGGCCACGGCGAAAATGGTGTGCCCGGTTTCCAGCGCTCCGTGGAAAATCATTTCCTTGGACACGAATCCGTTCAGGGGCCACACGCCCGAAATGGCGAGCGCGCAGACCGTGAACCCCAGCGCCGTGACCGGCATCTGTCCGGCGAGGCCGCCGAGCTTCTTGAGTTCGGTGGTGCCCGTACGGTGCTCCACCGAGCCGGCGGTCAAAAAGAGACCGCACTTGTACATGGCGTGGTTGATCATGTGGAAAATGCCGCCCGCGATGCCGACCGGCACGCCGGTGCCTATTCCCAGCACCATGTACCCGACCTGGCTCACCGCGTGGAACGAGAGCAGTTTCTTGAAATCCTTCTGGATCAGGGCCATGAAAACCGCGAGCACGATGGTCGCCGCGCCGATGGTCATGAGGACGAGGCTCAGGGAACTTCCGGTTTTGATGATGAAGAAATCAAGGCTGATGCGCGCCAGCAGGTAAATGCCGAGCAGTTTCTCGAAGGCGGCGGGAATGAACGCCATGACCGTGACCGGCGCGTCCAGGGCCGCGTCCGGAATCCAGGTGTGAAAGGGCATGGCTCCGGCCTTGCCGATGGCTCCGATCATCATGAGAATGAAGGCGGCCGTTCCCAGGCCGGCCGGCTGGACCGGATTGGAGGCGACGCCGGACATACTCAGCGTGCCCGTCAGGGTCCATAGAATGCCGATGCCGAGAATCATGCAGAAATCGCAGAAGCCGCTGATGATGAAACTCTTGACCGCCGTGCGGTGCGCCTGCCCGCCCCCGAGCGAGATGAGCCCGTACAGGGTCAGCAGCAGACCTTCCCAGAAAAACAGCAGCAGCACGAAATTGTCGGCCAGGGCGGCGCCGTGGGCCAGGGCGGACGTCAGGAAAACATAGGCATAGTACTCGCGCCGGCGCGGGGTTCCGGCCATTTTCACGGTGGAGTAAAGGACGATGAGGAATAGAAAACCGCTCAGCCCCAGAAGAATGAACCGGCTGAACGAATAGAGCCGCAGACTGAAATCGATTCCCGAACCGAGCCAGGGCAGCGACCATTCCAGGTCCGCCATAAAAAACAGGCGGAAACCGAAATACAGAACGAGCGCGGCCCCCGCGACGGAGAATATTTCACGGACATGCCTGCCCGGTTTCGAAACGAGGACATTCAAGACCGCCAGAAGAGCGGGCAGCAGGACCGGTATGAACAGGATTTCTGGGCTCATGGCATCCAATTCATTATTTGCAGGGTGGCGATATGCACCAGTTTCATCGGCCAGGCGACGCACAGGCCCGCGACGAGCGAGAGCACGGCCAGCGCCGCGATCACAAGAAGCATGGAAGTCGATTTTTCGGGCGTGGACAGCTTCTGTTCACCCAGAAAAACCAGGCTGAACACCCTGAACAGGTAAAACAGCGTCATGACCGCGGTGAAGAGGGCCAGGCCCGCGATCCAGACGTGCCCTGCCTTGACCGCGCCCATGATGACCATCAATTTCGAGAAGAAACCGCCGAACGGCGGTATGCCGATGACGGAAAACGCGCACAAGAGAAAAGAGACGGCCGTGACGGGCATGGTCCTGATCAGACCGCCCAGTTCGCGTACGTCGCGCTTGTGCGTGTTGTGTTCAACCACGCCGGCGCAGAGGAAGAGCCCCGCCTTTGCCAGGCCGTGCATCAAAATGAAGAGAAGCGCCCCCGATATGCCGATCAGATTCATCACGCTCAGTCCGAGAAAAATGTAGCCGATCTGGCTGACCGTGGAATAGGCGAGAATCCGTTTCAGGTCGTTCTCGACCGTGGCCGCTCCGGCCGCGATCAGGCTCGACAGGACCGCGATGACGGGCAGGGCGCTCTGCCACCCCTCGGGCATCTGGAACGTGTAGCAGAAAATGCGCGCGAAGGCGTAGACGCCGATTTTGACAAGAACGGCCGCGTGGAGCAGCGATGTGACGGTGGAGGGGGCCACGCCGGCGTCCGGCAGCCAGGTATGCAGGGGCACGCTGGCCGATTTCGAAAACATGCCGATCAGGATGAGAAGCACGGCGGTGCCGGGAACGGCCACGCCGCGCATGGACGTCACATCGAAGGTGCCGGTCTGCGCGTAAATCTGGATGAACCCCAGCAGCATCACCACGGCCCCGAAAAACGTGACCAGAAACGCCTTGTCGGCCTTGATGACGTGCTGTTTCCGGCGGTAAAAACCGATGAGACGCCAGCAGCATATGGCCGAAATTTCCCAGAAAAGGTACATGAACACCAGGTTCGCCGAATAAACCAGCCCCATCATGGCCCCGATGAAAAGCAGCACCATCAGGTAGTATTCGCTCTGGTTCTCGTCGTTGTGGATGTAGCCGATGGAATAGACGACGATCAGCGCGCCGAGCGACGAGGATACGACGGACATGAAAATGGACAGCGCGTCGATCACGAGAACGAGGTCGAAACCGAGCAGAAACGTTTTGCGGATGATGAGTTCGCCCCCGCCGAGGGCGAAGGGGATCAGCAGCGAGGCGAAAACGGCGGTGCCCGCCGCCAGAATGACGGACCAGACCGACCGGATGCGGCGCGATACAAGGCCCGCGAGAGGAATGGTCAATGAACCGATGATGGGAACTGAAATGGTCAGCAGGGTAAGGATTTCGGTATTCTGAAGAAAGGACATCAGATCGGAAGAGCG
>JBFZEN010000254.1:0-2706 GCA_041306805.1 bacterium | reverse complement strand
GGTTCTTCGCGTTGCATCGAATTAAACCACATGCTCCACCGCTTGTGCGGGCCCCCGTCAATTCCTTTGAGTTTCAGCCTTGCGACCGTACTCCCCAGGCGGGGCACTTAATGCGTTAGCTGCGGCACTGGAGGATTTAAACCCCCAACACCTAGTGCCCATCGTTTACAGCGTGGACTACCAGGGTATCTAATCCTGTTTGCTCCCCACGCTTTCGAGTATCAGCGTCAGTTGCGGACCAGGAAGCCGCCTACGCTACTGGTGTTCTTCCTGATATCTACGCATTTCACCGCTACACCAGGAATTCCATTTCCCTCTACCGCACTCAAGAATAGCAGTATCCTCGGCAGTTTCTTGGTTGAGCCAAGAAATTTCACCTGGGACTTGCCATCCCACCTACATGCTCTTTACGCCCAGTAAATCCGGACAACGCTTGCTCCCCCCGTATTACCGCGGCTGCTGGCACGGAGTTAGCCGGAGCTTTTTCTGAAAGTACCGTCAGTTCCGATAAATCGGAATGTTCTTCCATCCTAAAAGGGTTTTACGCTCCTCAGAGCTTCATCACCCACGCGGCGTTGCTGGGTCAGGCTTGCGCCCATTGCCCAATAGTCCTCACTGCTGCCTCCCGTAGGAGTCTGGCCCGTGTCTCAGTGCCAGTGTGACTGGTCGTCCTCTCAGACCAGCTACCCGTCGAAGCCTTGGTGGGCCGTTACCCCGCCAACAAGCTGATAGGCCGCAGGCTCATCCCACAGCGGTGCAAGCACCTTTTGTTTCAAAACTTATGAATTCGAAACAATATGCGGTATTAGCACCAGTTTCCCGATGTTATTCCACGCTGCAGGGCAGATTACCTACGTGTTACTCACCCTTGCGCCAGTTTACTAGTTCCGGCAAGCCGGAACATTCTCCTAAGACTTGCATGTGTTAGGCACGCCGCCAGCGTTTGTCCTGAGCCAGGATCAAACTCTCCGTTGTAAACATTATTTCGGAAAGAAATTTTGTTTATTACTGAGGGCCGTGCACGCGAATTTTTCAAAGAACTATATCAATCGGTTTGAAGAAGGTTTCTAAAACGAAACCAAATTTATGCAAACCAGCTGATGATGTCAAGAATAAAATGAACTGTTTGGAAAAGCCTTGAAATGTCGTTCTTTTCAAAGCCTTATAATATAGCTTTTCAAACCCGGAATGTCAAGCTTTTTCTTTTAACCGAGAAAATTCACTCCCTTGGAAAACCAGACAGCCAATAACAAATGACTGTTCGCACCGCATTGAAGCATGTCTTAAAGGTGAATTTTTCCGGTTAGCCTGAATTGGCGCATCACAGACATTTTGGTGAAAAATTAAGGCTATCCTCTCTGTGATTCGAGTACTTTTTTTGCCGCGTCCAGAAGATCTTCGGCCACGATGTCCGGCTTGACAGGATATTCGCCGTCCGACGCCTTAAAACCCGTCTGGATTAAAATCTTGCGCATGCCCGCCCTCCGTCCCGTTTCGAGATCTGATGTTTTGTCTCCTATGATGAAGCTCTGCTCAAGATCGACGTTCAATTCATCCTGCGCCCTGCGTATCAGCGCCTGACCCGGTTTGCGGCAATCGCATCCCTCTGATTTGCTGTGCGGGCAGAAGTAGATTTTGTCGACCATGATTCGGGCCTTCGAGAAACCGGACAGCATGGCCTTGTTGACCTTGAAAAAATCCTCCTTCGAAAAATACCCCAGCCCGATGCCCGGCTGATTGGTCACGATCACGATGCGGAACCCCATGTCCTGGAACCGTTTGATGCCTTCCAGGGCGTGGGGCAAAAACCGCATCTGCTCGGGCCTGTGCAGATACTCCGTTTCTTCGTTGATGGTTCCATCCCTGTCCAGAAAAACAGCGGGCGCCGCCTTGGCCGGACGGGTCTGCAAGTGTTCGGCCTTGTCCCGTTCGACGAATCGAACCGCTTCCGGCCCGACCAGCCTTTCGATGATTTTCGTGGTGGACAGACCTTCGACCACGGGAATCAACTTAACCTCGCCGCCGTACCGCTTGACGGTTTCTGCCGAAGTCAGTGAGGCTTCATTGTAATCCCCGGCCTTGATATAGAAATCAGGTTGAAGCGTTTCGATGTTCTTCTGGTTCCGACGCTCGTCAAAGAGGAATACATAGTCGACGGATTCCAGCGCGGCCACCAGAGAGAGCCTGTGTTGTTCCGGGACGACGGGCCTGCCGGGCCCCTTGTATTTTTTGACGGATTCGTCCGTATTCACGCCGACGACAAGAACGTCGCAAAGCGCTTTGGCCTTTTCCAGATAATCCGCGTGCCCCGCGTGAAGCAGGTCGAAAGCGCCCGACGTGAAGCCGGTTTTTTTCCCGCTCTTTCTCAGGCGCTCACAGATGGGAACAAGTGCATCGCGCGTTTTAATTTTTGATTGTATCAACGCATCACCCCAAGCAGGGAATAGGACGGTTTTCTTTTAATCCGATCAGGCCGATCCATACACCGATGTCCCTGAAACCGAACTTTCCCCTGAAACGGGGGTCGACCAGTTTCAGGACGGCCCTGAGGAGAAGGCCCCCAATAAAAATGCCCCCCGCATAGCCGAGGATCAGGATCGACACGACATGAAGATTCATGGCCTTCTTCTCCCGGTCCTGTTTTGCCGCATCCCCTCAACTGGAGATCACGCGGGCCGATGCCTGCCGTGAGGAAGAGCTCACCAG
>JBFZEN010000253.1:0-5262 GCA_041306805.1 bacterium | reverse complement strand
ACCTGGCCGCCCTTCCCCCGAAGAACGACGCAAGGCTGTTCGACAGGGACGGCGTCCCGTGGCTGCTCGGAATGAACACCAAACGGGGACCCGACGGTTTCGACGTGATCGCCTTTTCCAATTCCATCGTCCAGGAGATGGTCAACCTTCCCGTCATGCTTCAGAGAAGCGGCATTCCGCTGGAGAAATCGAAGAGAATGGCGGACGAGTCCGCCCCCCTGGTTCTCCTCGGCGGGGCCAATGCCCTGTGGACCTCCGCCTTCTGGACGGATGATCCGCCCGTGGACGGCGTCTTCGCGGGCGAATCTCCCGGATGCGTCGAACGGTTGTTTTTCCTGTGCAGGGACGCGAAACAGGACCGCCTGAATAAACGGGATGCACTCCGCCGGCTTGAATCGGTCCCCGGCTTCTTCGAGCCGGACCGGATGAGAAAGACCCGTAAACATCATGATATGCAGTTGAAGGACCAGAGGTTCTACCCCGGTCAGCCCGTCTCTTTTATTGAAGATCAGCCCGGCCGTGGAACGGTCGCGATCAGCGAAGGCTGCCCGTCCTTCTGCGGATTTTGCGGTGAAAGCTTCGTCCGCAAGCCGTACCGTGAATTGCCCGCCGGAACGGTGATCGAACGCGCCATGCTGATGAAGGCCGCCATGGGCCTCGAGCATGTCGAGCTGTCGAGTTTCAATTTCAATGTGCATCGTGAATTTTACGGCATACTCGGCGGGCTGGCCGGACGCTTCGACGCCGTCGGCCTCAAAAGCATGCGCTTCGACGTTCTGGCGCGCGACCCGGGCCTGCTTCCCGCCATCCTCGCCGCCGGAAAAAACAGCATCACGTGCGGGCTCGAGGGCATATCGCCCCGCCTCAGGGCGTTCCTGAATAAAAGCCTGTCCGACGTGGACCTGACGGAAGCCCTGCGCGCCATACTCGGCTCGCCGGTGCGCGAACTCAAGGTCTTTCTCATCGCCACGGGCCTGGAGCAAACGGAAGACGTGGAGGCCTTCGGACGATTGCTCCGATGGATGAGGAACGCTCTTTCCGCGGCCGCGCACAGGCCGCGCATCGTATTCTCGGCCACGCCCCTCGTCCGTTTTTCGTGGACGCCCCTCGAGTTCGACGACGCGCCCCCGCCGGACGGGATGCGCCATTGCCTCGAGTCCATCGAAAAAACCGTCGCGGCCTCGAAGTTCGAATTCCGCATGGCGGCTTCCATTCCCGAATGGTGGCTCTCGCAGGTTCTGGCCAGGGCCTCCGATTCGAGGCTGTGGCCGGCCCTGCTCCGTTCGATTCAGCGGACGGGATTCGTGTATTACCGGGGCGTGCCTGCGTCATTCACCGGAACCTTCGGACAGGACCTGGCGGCGGCAGGCGTCCGGCGGGATGACGTGTTGTCGGGCGCAAATCCGGACGCCCCTGGAGGGAAACCGTGGGACCGCATCGAAACGGGCGTGTCGCGTTCATTTCTGGCAAAGCAGCACCGCATCATGCTGAATCGTCTTTCGGATTCCCCGGCTGAAAACGGGATCAACGCCTGCTCCGGTCCGGATGGAGCCGTCTGCCCCGGCTGCGGGGCATGCCCCGGTAAACGACCACCCGCGAAGCGGGTGGCTTTTGGAATCGGCCGAAGGCTTGTTTCCAGCCTTGCGCCGATGACAAAAGAAGGCGCATCAGCGCCGATTGGTTTTCGATCAAGAACTCCAGGCGAAGCATGGAGTTTCGAGATCAATGAACGGCCGGAGAACGCGGACGTCCCGGCTCCAGAAGCGAAATCGAATATTCTTTTCGCCGAAAAGCTGCGGGCGAAACGCGCTGCCTTGAAAAGCGGCGAAAAAGAAATCCGTTTTCTCGTCCGTCTTTCCGGTCATGCCCGCGGCCTGCCGCGCAACGCCGCGGGAACGGCCCTGGCCCGCGCCTTCATGCTGGCCGATCCGTTCTTTGTGGAAGCGTTCCGGCGTTTTAAAGAATCCTATTGGGAAAACCGGTCGTCTCCCGCATGGATCATTGGCGACGACATCATCACCCTGGTTTTTAGGGGAAACGGGTCAGCGGACCTGAAGCGTTTGCTGGCAAGTCCGGAAATCATGGAAAAAGTAAATCGGGAATTTAAAACATGGGGCCGGTGCACCAAATGGTCAGACCTGCAGCCTGAAAACGTTTCAGTCCTGATCCGTTCCCGGCTTGAATTCGATGCGAACAGCTACCTTAAAAACGTCCGGTTGAATGCCGTTTTGAGAAAATCCAAACCAGGATCGTACCGGTACGATTTCACAAAGGAAGCCCTGCGTAAAAATATAATCAAAAGCATGTCTGTCGAAACTTCCGCCGGCGGAACAACCATGATATGCCTGACCACGGGCCTAAAATTCGATCCGGCCGTTTTCGCGAAAACCGCCTTCATTCTGCCCCACCCGGCCGACTGGGTGCGCATCGAAATGGAATCAGCCATGAATTGGAAATTGGGCAGAACCTGTTGAATTTGTCCCGCTGCCGCGCATGCGCGTCCACTGAACGTGAATTGGCCATCGAATTGCCCGTTCGTCCTTCGACAAGCCATTGTCATGCGAAGCACGATCAGCATGAACGCCTGATGAGCCTCATTGATGACATTTCCGTGCTTAAGTGGACGCCAACGCACTGCGGCTTGATTTGCATTTTATCTTTTCATAAACTCGATGAGCTCCACGGGCGCTCCGTGGTCGACGATCATGGCCACCCGGACGCCCTTCGAAGGCGAGCCGACGGGTCCGATGAGCTCCAGCCCCACGATCGCCGCGTCGATATCGTCGACCTCGAAAGCCACGTGGGGCACGGTCCGTATCAGTTCGTGCAGGGGGCTTCCCTCCCCGAACCGCATCCATTCGACGCCGTAGGGGCTGGTCGCGAAACCGCTGACGTGCATTTTAAATTGCTCCAGATAAACCTCGCCCTCCCTCGGCACGGCAGTGGGAATGCCCAGATGATGGTAGCGCCATCCCCTCGCCACGACAGGGGGCGGTTCATGGTCTTGTCTGTGCATGGTTCCTCTCAAGTTTTATGGAGCCATCATGGCCTGTTCGCCTTTGCCAATCCGCCCATATTCTTCAGTCATCAATATGGACTCCGCTTCCGAATATACAAAAGCCTTCCGGAGGCATTGAATCCTCCGGAAGGCTGATTATTTCATGGACACTGAAAAAGTTTTTCAGCCCGCCAGTTCCGGAGCCGGCTTCTTGCTCTTGGCGATGGACCAGACCAGCACCGCGACCAGAACCGCCACGATGATCCAGCCGCCCACGCCCAGATGCTTGTACTGCACCACGACGGGCGCGATGATCAGAGACACGATGTTCACGACCTTGATCATGGGATTGAGCGCGGGACCCGCCGTGTCTTTCAGCGGATCGCCCACGGTGTCGCCCACCACGGCGGCCTTGTGCCGTTCCGAGCCCTTGCCCGTGTTCTTCTTGAGATCCCTCGGTTCGTCCTCGATGGTTTTCTTGGCGTTGTCCCACGCGCCGCCCGCGTTCGACATGAACACGGCCAGCAGCTGGCCCGAGATGATGATGCCGGCCAGAAATCCGCCGAGCGCCTCGACCTTGAAGACGAGGCCGACCACGATGGGCGTCACCACGCCCAGGAGCGCCAGGCTGACCAGTTCCTTCTGGGCCGCGGTCGTGGAAATGGCGACCGCCTTCTGGTAGTCGGGCTTGACCTTGCCCTTGAGCACGCCGAGCTTGAACTGCCTGCGAACCTCCTCGACGATGAGCGAAGCCGCCCTACTCACCGCCTGGATGCAGAACGACGAGAACAGCCAGGGCAGGGCGCCGCCGATGAGCATGCCCACGAACACCATGGGTTCGGAGATCCGGATGCCGTTTGCCAGGGCCAGCGGATCGATTTTCGACACGTCCGTGATGAACGCGCCGAACAGCGATACGGCCGCGATCACGGCCGAGCCGATGGCCACGCCCTTGGTGATGGCCTTGGTGGTGTTGCCGACGGCGTCGAGGTCCGCCATGATCTGGCGCGCGTCCTTGGTTTCCTTGTCCTTCAGGTCGTGCCAGGCCATTTCGCCGATGCCGTTGGCGTTGTCGCTGATCGGACCGTAGGAGTCCATGGCCACGTTGTTGCCCGTCAAAGTGAGCATGCCGATGCCGGTCATGGCCACGCCGTAGAGAATATAGGCCACCTTCTGGGCCATGGTCACGTCCCCGCCCATGGTGCCGAAAATCAGGATCGATGAAAAGAGCGTTCCCGCAATCACCAAGGCCGCCCACACGCTCGATTCGTACCCGACCGACAGGCCGGTCAAAATCGTCGTCGCGGCGCCCGTGTTGGTCGATTTGCGGATATCCTGCACCGGACGCCTGTGCGTGGAGGTGAAGTATTCGGTGAGCCGGTCGATCAGGATCGCCAGAATCACGCCCGCCGTGGTAGCGGCGAATGGACGCCACCAGCCGCCCGGAACGTTCCTCATGTAAAAATAACCGAGAACGCCGAACATCGATATCGAAATGACGGCCGACGTGAAAAATCCCTTGAAAATGGCCTTCATGGCGTTGCCCGTTTTGCCGGGGCCGCTCTTGACCGCGTAGGTGCCGATGATGGAGCAGAGCACGCCGATGCCGCGGACCAGAAGCGGGTACACGATCCATTCCATGTGGCCGGTGAGATGGTACAAAGCCAGGCCGAGAATCAGGCCCGACACGATGGTGACCTCGTACGATTCGAAGATGTCGGCCGCCATGCCGGCGCAGTCGCCCACGTTGTCACCGACGAGATCGGCCACCACGGCGGGGTTGCGCGGATCGTCTTCGGGAATGCCGGCTTCAACCTTGCCCACAAGGTCGGCGCCCACGTCCGCGGCTTTGGTGAAGATGCCGCCGCCCACGCGCATGAACAGCGCGAGCAAAGTGCCGCCGAAACCGAAGCCCAGAAGGGCGTCGGGGGCCGCGATGCCGAAAATGATGAAGATGATCGTGCCGCCGAACAGGCCGAGCCCGTCGGTCAGCATGCCCGTGATCGTACCGGCGCGGTACGCGATGCGAAGGGAATCGCCGAACGATTTGCGGGCTGCCTGGGCCACGCGCACGTTGGCCTGCACGGCCATGCGCATGCCCAGCTGGCCCACCAGAAGCGAGAATCCGGCGCCCATGATGAAAGCAATGGCCCGTCCAAGGCCGATGATCCAGCGCACGCTGCTTTCCGAGTAGCCGCTGAACCTTTCTAGCGCCTCCGCGGAAGGCGGAACAATGCGGACCGACAGGAACAGGGCGACGGTCA
>JBFZEN010000252.1:0-5448 GCA_041306805.1 bacterium | reverse complement strand
TGCCCCCTTCTTTCGAACTCGTGGCGGATCCGTCCGGCGCGGGCGTCTTTCTGCGCTATACCGACGTCAATTCAAGCTCCATATTGCAGACCCGCCTGGGCATACTCGACGGCCTGCGCCGTTTTACATGCTGCCGGCGCGACGAGCCGTTCTGGATGTTTCCCGCCGCCGGCCGCAAGCACGCCGACGTGCCGGTAGAAACCCAGTGGCTTCTGGCCGAAACCGAACTCAACGACTGCGTGATGATCGTGCCGCTCCTGGACGGGCCCTTCCGTTTCTCGCTCGGCGGCGAAACGGGCGGACTGACGCTGGCCGGCGAAACCGGCGACCCGTTCACCGCGGGAACGGGCGGCGTGGCGCTGTACCTGTCCGTCGGCGCCGATCCCTACGCCATGGCGGAGGAAGGCGCGCGCGCCGTCATGAACAGGCTGGGCACGGGCCGGCTGAGCGCCGAGAAACCGGTGCCTGATTTCGCGGACAGCTTCGGCTGGTGCACGTGGGACTCCTTCTACAGGGAGGTATCCGCAGACAAGGTGCGCGAGGGCCTGGCATCGTTCAAGGCCGGGGGCGTGGAGCCGCGCTTCATCATTCTCGATGACGGATGGCAGGATTACAAAAGAACGCCCACGGGCGAGGACAGGCTGGTGTCGTTTTCGGCGAACCAGTCGCGCTTCGGCGGCGACCTTTCCGCTGTGGTGCGCATGGCCAAACAGGACTTCAAGATCCGCCGATTTCTCGTCTGGCACGCCTTCATCGGATACTGGGGGGGCGTGGACCTCAAGGGCTACGGCGTCAGGGACGCCGTGCGCAATTACGGCCCCGGCATTCTGGAGCACCAGCCCCGCGTGAACGTGCGCTGGTGGGGTCCCGTGTCGGGCCTGGTTCCCGCCAAGACCGTCGGCCGTTTCTATGACGACTACCACCGCGCGTTGAAGGCTTCGGGCGTGGACGGCGTGAAGGTCGACAACCAGGCCGTGATCGAAGGCCTGGCCACGGGCCAGGGCGGGCGGGTGGGATTATACCGGGCCTACCGCGAGGCCCTCGAAAACTCGGTGTTCAAACACTTCAACGGCCGGCTCATCAACTGCATGTCGAACTCCATGGAAACGTATTACGGGTCGCCCCGTTCCACCTTGATACGTTCCAGCATCGATTTCTGGCCGGCGCGCCCCGAAACGCACGGCCTGCACCTCTACACGAACGCGCAGGTGGGCTTCTGGTTCGGCCGGTTCATGCGGCCCGACTGGGACATGTTCCAGTCCGCCCATGCCATGGGGTCTTTTCACGCCGCGGGCAGGGCCGTGTCGGGCGGGCCGGTGTATGTTTCCGACAGGCCCGACGCGCACGATTTCGCCCTCTTGAAAAAAATGGTCCTCTCGGACGGCTCCGTTCTGCGCGCCGACGGTCCGGGCCTGCCCACGCGCGACTGCCTGTTCTCTGACGTCACGCGCGACGCCGTGCTTCTGAAAATATTCAACAGGAACGGGGACGGCGCCGTGGTCGGCATCTTCAACGCCAATTACCACGCGGACGCGAACGACAGGGTTTCCATCACCGGCAGTGTTTCAACGGATGACGTGCCGGGGCTGAAGGACGGCCGTTTCGCCGCGCTTTCGCAGCGGACCGGACGCGTGTGGACATGCGGCCCCGGCGGCCGCGAACCCGTCCGCCTCGACGAGGGCGGCTGGGAAATCGTCACCTTCGCTCCGGTGGACCGGGGCGCCGCCATTCTCGGGCTGGCCGACAAGCTGAACAGCGGGGGCGCCGTATCATCCAAAACCTGGGGTCCGGACGGCTCGCTCACGGTATCTCTGCGCGACGGCGGCGAGTTGGCCGCATGGACGGAAAAAAAACCGGCCTCCGTGGCGTCCAACGGTAAGAGCGTCATTTTCAGCCACGATGCCCAAAGCGGGAAATTATCCATCACCCTGCCTGACCTTGGGCCGCAGAGCGTGATATTGACTTGGTGATACCGTCCCTGCCCTTGTCCGTTGTGTTTTTTGGGGAGAATGATGGCATGAAAAACAGGAAAAATCGGATCGCCGCTCTGGCCGTGGCCGCGATGACGGGCATCACCTGCCTTAAAGCGCAGGGACAATATCCATTTCAGAATCCGGACCTCCCCTCGGAAGAGAGAATAGACAACCTTCTCTCACTCATGACGCTGGACGAGAAGATAGCCTGCCTGGGCACCTACCCGGCCGTGCCGCGGCTGAAAGTCAGGGCCACGCGCCACGTGGAGGGGCTTCACGGCCTGGCCATGGGCGGCCCCAGCAACTGGGGAAAAAGGAATCCGTGCCCGACGACGATATTCCCGCAGGCCATCGGCCTGGCCGAATCATGGGATGAGGGCGTGCTGTTGCGCGCGGCCGAAATCGAAAGCCGCGAGGTGCGCTTCATGTTCCAGAACAAAAAGTACGCGCGCGGCGGCCTGGTGGTGCGGGCGCCCAACGCCGACCTCGGGCGCGACCCGCGCTGGGGAAGAACGGAGGAATGCTACGGCGAGGACCCCTTCCTGAACGGCGCCCTGACCGCCGCCTTCGTGAAGGGGCTGCAGGGGGACCATCCCCGGTACTGGCGCACGGCCTCTCTCATGAAGCATTTTCTGGCCAACAGCAACGAAAACGGCCGTGACAGCACGTCATCGAACTTCGACGAAAGGCTGTGGCGCGAATATTACGCCTACCCGTTCTGGCGCGGCGTGGCCGACGGGGGCTCGCGCGCCTACATGGCCGCCTACAACGCGGTCAACGGCGTGCCCTGTACCGTGCACCCCATGCTGAAAAAAATAACGGTGGACGAATGGCGGCAGAACGGCATCATCTGCACCGACGGCGGCGCCTTCAACCTGCTGGTGAGCAAGCACAGGGCTTTCGCGGACCGCGACGCGGCGGCCGCAGCCTGCGTCAACGCCGGCATTTCGCAGTTCCTGGACTGGAATTTCGAGGACCCGGTGCGCCGTTCCCTCGCGTCAGGCGCCGTCTCCGCGGCAGCCCTCGATTCCGTCCTGAGGGGCAATTTCCGCGTCATGATCAAGCTGGGAATGTGGGACCCTCCTGAGATGGTTCCGTACGCTTCCATAGGCGTGGCCGACACGCTGGAACCGTGGATGTCCGCCTCGCACAGGCTGGCCGCGAGGGAGGTGGCGCGGAAGACCATCGTCCTGCTGAAAAACGCGGACGGCCTGCTTCCGCTCGATGTATCGCGCCTGAAATCGATTGCCGTGATCGGCCGCCGCGCCAACGAGGTCCTGCTCGACTGGTACAGCGGCACGCCGCCTTACGCCGTCCCCATACTGCAGGGAATCACCCTCCGGGCGGGGCAAAAAGTGGACGTCCGGTATTCGGGAGGCGACGACATCCGTTCGGCCGCGGCGCTGGCGCGCGCGTCGGACGTCGCCGTCGTGTGCGTGGGCAACCACCCCACCTGCGACGCCGGCTGGGCCGACTGCCCCCTGCCCGGCGAAGGCAAGGAAGCCGTGGACCGCAAGTCCATCGATCTCGGGCAGGAGGCGCTGGTCAGCGAGGTTCTAAGCGTCAACCCGAAAACCGTCGTGGTGCTGGTCTCCAGTTTTCCTTACGCGGTCAAATGGACGCGCGACCACGTCCCGGCCATTCTCCACATGACCCATTCAGGGCAGGAATCGGGAAACGCGCTCGCGGACGTGCTGTTCGGCGATGTCAACCCCGCGGGCAGGCTCGTGCAGACATGGCCCGAATCACTGGACCAGCTGCCGCCCATGATGGACTACGACATCAGGCACGGAAGAACGTACATGTACTTCAAGGGCGAGCCCGTATTCTCCTTCGGCCATGGCCTGAGCTACACGTCCTTTTCTTACGCGGATCTTGCCGTTTCGGATTCCGTCATGACGGAGGGGGACTCCGTCTTCGTCAGGGTCAAGATCAGGAACACCGGCAGGCGCGCCGGCGAGGAAGTGGTGCAATTGTACGCCAGGCACATGGACTCGTCGGTGGAAAGGCCGCTCAAGGAGCTGAAGGGGTTCAAGAGGATAGCGCTGCAGCCGGGCAAAACCGGAACGGTTGAAATGGTGCTGCACGCCCGGCAGCTGGCGTATTGGAATACGGAACGGAAGCGGTTCGTGCTTGAAAAGGATAAAGTCAGATTGATGGCGGGAAGTTCATCTTCCGACATCCGTCTCGAAAAAACAATATGCATCGGAGAATAGAATTCACCACCATCTTCTAATCTTCAATTTTCAAATCTTCTAATCTTTAATCTTCTCTTCGCGGTCTTTGCGTTCTCTGCGTTTGATCTTTAATCTTCTATTCTTTAATCTTCCAATCTTCAATATTCTAATCTTATAATCTTCAAATCTTTTTATTCGGCAAATACGTCGATACCGCCAGGATTCCGAACAACGCGCCCACCGCCGCCCCTGACCAGGGGTTCCCCGTGATGGGTCAGCCTCCTCCCATGCATTTCATCCAGTATCCGAAAAATCCGCCTGCGCCTCCCCCGATCACCACACCGGCCGCATACCACAAAATCTTTTTCATGCAAAAAATCTCCTATTTTCCGAAATCGTACGACAGCACGTGCCGCACGGCATAGGCGGTTTTCACCGCTCCCCGTGAAGGCCTGCTGTCGAATGCGTACTGCAATGAAAGCCCTGCGGACAGCCGGGACGCGATTCTGAAGGACGCGTCCGTCTGCGACGCCACGCGGAAGTCCCCGACGTTCCACGCGGCGGGCTGCAGGTAGGTGGTATGCGCCACGGACGCGGTGCTGTTCGGGTTCCATGTCCACGACACATAATGGCTCATGCGCCAGTCGTTGTGCGTCCATCCGTCCTCATCCTCGATTTCCCGCTCGAACATGCCCAGCATGGCCGCGTACAGCCTGAACCGGCCGGTTTGCAGCAGCTTGAAGCGCGGCCCGGCCCCGGCCAATCCCCGGAAACGCAGTTTAAGGACCTTGTTGTACTGGCCCTGAACGAAAGCCTCGATCGTGAACCGGGCGAGTTTGCGGTTGTACCGCAGATGACCGAACCCGTTGTTCAGGTAATCGGAGCCCGACGCGCGTATCATGCCGTACTCGCCCAGAAGAAGAATCAGGTCCTTTTTCCACTTGCGCTGGACATGCAGTCTGGCGTTGGCCTGAAATACCTTGCTTTCGCTTTCGACGAGGTCGAAACCCAGACGGGCGTTCCCGGACCATCCCGTCGTGTCCGTGCGTATGCGCTGCTGCTCGACATTGAAAACCTGCCCCCGCAGCTCACCGGGTTGTGGGTAAAAAATAACAACAATGGAAATAACCCATATATTTTTAATAACGGAGATGAATCTAGAGATCATAAGATTGTTTCTACAGGTAGCCGGCAATAGGTACTGGGTACTTGGCTCTTGAAACTCTGAACTCGGAACTCTCAATAGCGCCGAAGACGTCTTTATTTCTTCAAATCTTCAAATCTTCAAATCTTCCAAT
>JBFZEN010000251.1:0-4034 GCA_041306805.1 bacterium | reverse complement strand
GGTGAAGGTAGACGACTGGACCGTGGGAAACGGTAAACCCGGACCCGTGTGCGCCGGGCTGCAGGAAGCTTTCATGAAATTGACGACAGCGTAAATGCACGCCTCATGGCGCCCTCATTCTTTCCCGACCGGTCACTCTCCGCGACGGTTCTTTTTCCGGTCCGCCTGTGATGCCGTAAAAACCACTAAGGCGAGGAATCATCCATGTCCGTCACGAATACCGAAATCAGCAAATACAGCGTGTCCGTTATCTCGTTCGCCGAACCGAACGGCATGATGGCCACCCTATCCCTTTTCAACGGTACGGGAAAGCACATCGCATTCCTGAAGTTCTATTCGCCTGAGAACACGCCGGCGCCGAACCGCTGGAGAGCCGACCTGGGCCTGGCCGAGATCAGTTACCCATCGTCGTCGCTGCAGCCCATCGTCGACATTTTGCGCAATGAAAAGCCCGTTTACTTCACATGGTACGATTACATGCCCGTTCGTTGTTTCGGCGCGGTGGGAACATCAAGGGAAGCCGCCGGCGAGGGGGAATGAGTTCGGACGGAATTCCCATGAAATGCCGCCCCGGCTGCGGCGCCTGCTGCGTCGCCCTGTCCATCTCCTCCCCCATGCCGGGAATGCCCGGCGGCAAGCCCGCCGGTGTTCGCTGCATCCACCTCACACCCGGGAATCACTGCGCACTGTACGGCCTTCCCATGCGGCCCTCCGTGTGTGTCCGGCTCGTTCCCGGGGAGGACATGTGCGGGCGCAGCACGGAGGAAGCGCTGGCGAACCTGACCCGCCTCGAGAAAGCCACGCGCCCCGATTCCTGACCGCGCCCGCCGATAAAACGGAAGGTCATTCCGTTGTTATCATCACAAGTCGGTATTTGATAATCTGAGGGAGTCCTAAAATGGACCGCAGGAATTTTTTATTGAACGGAAGCGCGATGATCCTGACCGGGACGGCCGCATTCAAGAAAAAGGCTGAAAGCGGAAAAGGCTCCGGCCTTCCTCCTTTTGACGCCACCCTCGCGGAGCTGCAGTCTGCAATGCAGTCCGGGCGGATGACCTCGCATTCGATAACCAATCACTATCTGGAACGGATCAACCGTATCGATAAAAAGGGCCCGGCCCTGAACTCGGTGATCGAAATCAATCCCGACGCGCTGGATATCGCCGGGTCGCTGGACGACGAGCGGAAGCACGGCAGGTTCCGCGGCCCGCTGCACGGCATCCCGATCTTGCTGAAGGACAACATCGACACGGCCGACCGCATGCGCACCACGGCGGGGTCGCTGGCCCTCGTCGATTTCCCCGTCATGAGCGACGCCTTTATCGTGCGCCGCCTCAGGGAGGCCGGGGCCGTCATTCTCGGCAAGACAAACATGAGCGAATGGGCGAATTTCCGCTCCACGCGTTCCACCAGCGGCTGGAGCGGACGCGGGGGCCTCACCAAAAATCCGTACGCGCCGGACCGGAATCCCAGCGGTTCCAGTTCGGGTTCGGCCGTGGCCGCTGCCTCAGGCCTGTGCGCCGCCGCCGTGGGCACGGAAACGGACGGATCCGTCATCAGCCCGGCCTCGGTCAACGGCATCGTCGGTATCAAACCCACGGTGGGGCTGGTCAGCCGCTCGGGCATCATTCCGATCGCTCACAGCCAGGACACGGCCGGCCCCCTGGCCCGCTGCGTGGCCGACGCGGCCGCTTTGCTGGGCGCGCTGGAGGGTTATGATCCGGAAGATCCGGCCTCCCGTAAAAACGGAGGAAATGCCGGCTATGCCCGTTTTCTGGATCCCGGGGGACTCAAAGGCATGCGCATCGGGCTGGCCAGAAACCTCTTCGGATTCCACGACAGGGTCGACGCGCTCATGGAGAATGCCGCGGCTGTGATGAAATCATGCGGCGCATTGATCATCGATCCGGCGGACATCCCCAACATCGATTCCCTGGGCGGATTGGAACTCGAAATTCTGCTTTATGAATTCAAGACCGACCTCAACCGGTATCTGTCGAAACGCAAAGCGGAAACCCGGACCCTTTCGCTCGAGGCCCTGATCCAGTTCAACGAAAGAAACGCGGAAAAGGAGATGCCCTATTTCGCCCAGGAACTCTTCATCAGGGCGCAGGCCAAGGGGCCGCTTACGGACGCCAAGTACCTGAAGGCGCTCATGACGGTCCGCCGCCTTGCCCGGCAGGACGGAATCGACCGGATCATGCGCAAACTCGGACTGGACGCATTGGTTGCGCCCACGGACGCGCCGGCCTGGAAAACCGACCTGGCCGATGGCGACCATTATATGGGGCGCACGACCACGCCGGCCGCCGTCGCGGGCTACCCCCATATCACCGTGCCCATGGGGTTTGTGTTCGGCCTGCCCGTGGGCGTCTCCTTCTTCGCCGGCGCCTGGTCCGAACCGAAGCTCATCGGCATGGCCTATGCGTTCGAACAAGCGACGAAAGCCAGAAAACGACCTGAATTATAAAAATAATATTTAAAACGGATGGTCATGGGTAATCGGTGATGGGTAATGGGTGCTTGGTACTGGTACTGATTGAGAGACCGTGAATTTTATGAGAGATTTAAAAGCCCAAATCAAAGATCCTCACAACCGAGAATCCAGCGCGCATTTACCATTGACCCTGTTTTAATTCGAATCAATCCAATCGATAATCATTTGGAAGGCTTCCTTTCTGTGTGAAATGCCTTTTTCCTTTCCATCTTCCACAACCACCTCGTAAAAGGAATGATCCACTCCCGGCAGGACCCGGCAGGTCAGGTTGGTTTTGCCGAGTCTTAAAAACTCCAGCTTGACATAATCGGCTTCCAGGACAGGCGCATCCATCCTTTTATTGATGATGCTCGCATAAAAATGATTCAGGCCGCCGCTGACCATGAACACCACCGGTTTTTCCCGATCCATTCCTTCTTCCGTCACATAGAAATCGATCCGCCCGAGTTTTTTGTCATTGATTTGAAATGCCCGAAGTCCCCAATCGGAGGGTAAAATTCACTGCGCAAAGAGGGTCTGAACCAGCCCCAATGAAATGAACAAAGCAATGGTCTTCATCGCAACTCCTTTTCTAAAATGTGCTGACGGCAATACGGCTGAGCCGGCTGTCTTGAAACAATCCATCCGATGCATCACCGGTTGTCCATCGCCATTCCCGGCGTTCTTCTTCTCATCCATTCGCCAGGACCACCGCCTTCTGCTTTACCTCCGCTTTTTTCCCGGGAACGAATATCCACGCCAGAAGATACAAAATGGCTCCAAAACCGTGCAGAAAAACCGCTGCGACGAAGGCCATGCGCCAGCACCATGACGGCAGCGGCGTGCTTTCGCCGAGTCCGCCGCATACGCCCGCGATTTTTCTGTCGATGGCGGAACGGTTGAAACGCTGAAGCCAGTTGTCTTTCTGCTTTCGCGCCTTCGATTCGGCTGCCCCGGTCTTCGCCTGCAAACCGGCCTTTCCGGCGGGCTCGGGCATGAATATCCAAAGGAGAAGGTAGGCGATCACACCGCTGGCCCCCGCAAAAACGGCGCCTATAAAGATCAGCCGCCAGAACCAGGAAGGGATGCCCGTGTGTTCTCCCAATCCCCCGCATACGCCCGCGATTTTTTTGTCATTCAGGGACCGGGCGAGACGCTGAATCACGTTTTGTTTGTTCATACGAACTTCTCCTTTCCGGCGTGTCAAAAAAGCCATGGCGCTTCTCCAGGCTTTCAGGCCGCCCGTCAATGATGTAGCCGATTTTTGCTTTGCGGGACCGGCCAGGTCACTCTCCAGAATGTCCGACAGCAGTTTCAGCGTGCCCGGACGCGGCCTGACCCGGTTGTTCTCGATGCGCTGGACGGTGCGCACGTTGATCTTGCACAGATAGGCCAGCCCGTCCTGCGAATATCCCTTCTGCCGGCGTATATCGGCTATCCTTTTTCCCAAAGTACCGTCGCGCATGTGAACCTCCTTGTGTTACACCATAAAGATACGGCCGAAACATGAAAAAAGATGCACCGAGGCCCACGGCACAAGCACGGCATTTCGGCATTC
>JBFZEN010000250.1:0-6443 GCA_041306805.1 bacterium | reverse complement strand
GACATTTCCACCATTTTCGATTCGATGAAGATCTGCGCGGGCGGCCTGTCCAGGTCCCGTATGATCTGGTCGATTTCCTGAATTTTTTCAGGCCGGTCGGTGACCACCAGCACGCTGGACCTTCGGATTCCCTGAACGATCTGCGGGTTGAAATCCATCCTGTTCTTTCCCGATTCGTCGAAGTCGAGGAATTCGGGACGGAAAGCGTCGACCAGTGAATCGTCCGTGGCGATCTTCCTGACCACCTTCGCCACGTTCACGGCATCTGCATATTTGAGCCGGTACACCCGGGTCACCCTGCCGCCGGTGTAATGCGTCTCAACAGGCTTGACGGTGATGATGCTGCCGTCGACCGTGTATTCGCATTTCTGGGTGTTGATGATTTTATCCATCGCCTGGCGCAGGGTGACGTTTTTCAGATCCATGGTCACCGAGCCCTTCACGCCTTCGGTGATCACCATATTCAGCGTGTTGCTCGAGGCCACGAGCTGAAGCGCGTCCTTGATCGGCGTGTTGCGGAAGGTAAATGAGACCTGTTTGTCCCAGGGAATCAATTCCTCTTCGGCCTTGGATTCCGCTCTGGCGGGGGAAATCTGGAGCATGTCGTTCCGGACGGGCGCCGCAGTCTGAGCGGCCTGCGGTTCGACGGATTCGGCGGCCGGCTGCGGTCTCTCTTCTACAGTCGAGGCCAGTTCCGGCACCTCGACCGGGGTTTCCATACCGGCCTGGGCGGATGAGGCCTGTACGATCATTTCGCTGACCTTCCTCGCGATCTGCAGGGTGGTATTCGGCGCGACCGTCAACTCGGCCCTGATGCCGCTTGTCTCGCCCTGCATGGCAGTCAGACTGATGGAGCGGAACGCCCCCTGGTCGAAGGATATGTCATTCCGCCCGTCCGTCACTTCGGCCCCCCGGATAAAAAGGGAGGCTGTTCCGGGAGCCGAGCGGACGTAACCGATCCAGTCGAAAGCGCCCTCGAAAGGAATGAGGACCGTGGTTTTATTCTCTTCAGTCGACGAAGTCATGCCCGTCATGGACCCGGGAACGCCTGCACCCTCCCCGTAGAGCAGGGTGCTGCCGTCGAGCAGGCGCTCGTCGTTGAATGCCACGACCAGATATCCGTCCTTCTTCAGGACAGACATGGTGCCCGACGCGGCATTCAGGATTTCGGCCCTGATGATCGAAGGGCTCGCCTGTTTGATGATAATGCTTCTGTCGTACGCCTGGTCGAGCGTGATCACGGAACCGTTGAGAACGCCCGACTCTCCCCAGAGAAGAAGCGACATCTTGCCCATATCGGGCTGGGAGACGCCGACCAGCACGGCTTTCTGCGTGAAGGTGAATACGGCCCACGATTTATCTTCCCGGTTGCCTTTCTTCACCGAAACCAGAGTATTTTGGGCGGCACCATGGGTGGCGGCCGCCACAAGCAACACCGAGAGAAATATTCTAGCGGAAGGCATTGTTTTCATGCTCATTTTGGTTCGCTCCATTGAAGAGTAAACGACTGTCCCCCTTTTCGGCAAAACACCTTCCTGCCGTCAATCTTTTCGATCCGGATCCCCTTCTTTTCCTGTCCTTCCTCGAGCACGACGTCGTCGATCATCACGTACGGCTTGCCGTTCATCCACAGAATTCCCTTCAGCTTGGGCCTGGCGTTTTCGGCCGCGCGCTGGTTTGCCACGCGTATGTCCGCGAATGGGTCCCGGCCCCACGCATCGTACCGCTGGACCGGAATGATCCTTTTTTCACCCTGTGAGTCGGAGCCTTCCCCCGTGATTTTTTCGACGGTTTTGCCGATTTTGTCCACGGTTTTTGTTACAATGGCCGGTTTCTTCTTGTTCATCGAAAGCCATACGGGAATGGCAATCGCGATCACCACGCCGAGGGCGATGAGCATTTTCTGTTCGCTTTTTTTCAACGCCATGATTCGGTCCCGTATTCCTATTGTCTGCCGGTCTGGCTGATGCCGGCCATGATCTGGTAGCTCTGTTCGTTGAAATACAGGCATTCGACGCCGACGGAATAGTTCTGCGGCAGGAGGACCCTGAACCCGGCCACGCCCCCGCTCCATACGCCGCTTTGGTACGTGCCCTTTTCGCGGCCCTGAAGACTCTTGCCTTCAGCCAGGAGCAGGTATTCCGTTTTCTCCTCGAAACGCCTGATGCCCCAGCCGGCCACGCCCGCGTACACCATGACGGACCGGTACGGAATCATCCATCCCGCCGAAGCGACGCCCTCGCCCCAATCGTATTTCATCTCAAAACGCCTGACGTAAGGGCTACCGAGAACTGAAAACGTATTTTCAAAAGCGCCCTTGGAGGGGAAGGTGAAAGCATGTCCGCTGGCCCAGAACGCGATGTGGTTCTCGGGAAACGGATGCGTCAGAAAGTGGAAGCCCAGACCGTATGCAAACCGGAACTTATCTTTGTAATCAGTCGTACCCGTTTCCTTGACATTGATTTTCAACTGGGCGTAACCCAGAGTGCCGAAAACGTCGAGGGCCTCCGTCACCCCCCAACGGCTCTGCACGAACACCCTTTTTGAGAACACCTCGGTCGATTCGATCTGCTGGTTGAGGTAGGTCCCGCTCAGGCCCATGGTCCATTGCCCTTTTCCCTGGGCCGTAACGGGGTTTCCCAGCATCTGGGCGCGGACCGGTAGAAGTCCGTAAGCCAGAAAAAGGATAAGGAAAAAGAAGAAGTACCTTCTGTTCATACTCCAATCCCTTCCCATCTAGGGTGTGGGTAGCGGTGAAAGAGCAATGTAAACAGATTCGGTTGCACCTGTTCCGAATTGATGGTTACCGTTCCAGTGAATACTGATGGCACAGGCGCCGGGTTTGGGATTTTCCGGATCAATTTTATTGTAAATCGTGATATAATAATAGCACGTTCCATGGCCCCAACCGGTGTTGACTTCGGTCCAGTTTAATGCGGCCGGGACCTCGGCCGGCACGACCTCGGCAGTCAATGTCGTGTTGGCCTCAATGGGATTGCCGTTGTCGTCCATTAAGCTGAACATGACCGTGGCTGATTGCCCTATATACAGGGTTCTCCCTTTGAGAGACTGGGCACTGTTATCCGCATATCTCACCAGTCCCGACATGACCACGCTGTGCCAATCCCATGGACGTATCTGGTTTCCCGCAACATCCATCCCTATGGTATACGCCATGATGCGGGACACTCCCTCGTTTTCAAGCGTGTTGCCTTCGTTGTTGGGAATGAATCCCCCTTCGATGGCGGGGTAATTCCCCCATGACGGATATGTGGACGAACCGTAGAAATCGGGTGGAGCTTCGAAATTCGGAAGCAGGGAATCACCCCGGGACCAATACAGGTACGGCCCCGGAAGAGTCGTGCCCAGATTGGGATCCTGCATACCGATGTAATTATAGAACCGGTTGATTGTCGGCTGCGGGTTGCCGCCCGTCAGTATCACGGTTGCCTTACCCAATTTATCGGTGTAGGCCGTGTGTGTGCTGACAACTCCGCCTGAAGTGGTCAGGTAAACGGCCGTACCCTCTTCAACAGGATTGTTGTATTTGTCCCCGACCATGACAGCCACCTCCGTCGTATCAAGCCCCCTCCAGATATTCATGCGGGATGCCAGCACGGTCAGGTGCGTGGTGGCCAAGTCATGGATGTCTTCCATGAAGGGAGGCCCCGCGTGGATGATGAGCTGGGTCGAGGTCGCGGTGACGGGCGGATTCAGGGATTGCTGCTGGGCGTTGAGAATTTCGGCGCGTATACGTATGGATCCGCTCACCGTGCCGCTGGTGATCGATACCTGGGCCGTGCCCCCCACCGTGGGAACGGGCTGGGCGGAGCTCAGCTGCGCCCCCAGCGATGCGCCCATGAACTGGAAGCGTACCAGAGTGCCGTCGACCACGGGGTTGTTCTTGCTGTCTTTGACGTCGGCGAAAACCGTCACGGTCTGGTTCTGCCCCGTGTCCTTGACGCCCATCGATTCGGGATTGAATCTCAGGTTGATAGAATTGGAATTCCCGGGAAGAAGCTGGATGATTTTAATGCCGGTGACCTTGTTGCCGCCCGATCTCGTGACGCTCGCCGTAATGGTGGCCGTGCCCACGGTGCCGCTCGAGTATTGCGCCGTAGCAACTCCCTGGGCGTTGGTGATCACGCTCGGCGTGACGTCGCCTATGGAGGCCGAGAAGGTGACAATCACTCCCGGAACGGGATTGCCCTGCGCATCCATCACCTGGGCCTGGATGGTGGCGTTGGTGATTCCATCAGCCGGCAGGGTTTCCCTACTGGACGTGACGAGAACCTGGCTCACGTCGCCCACGATGTAGGTGACGGTTTGCGTATAGTTCAGGCTTCCCACGGTGATGAGAATGGATGTGGTGCCCGGCGAATTGCCGCTGGTCAGCGTCACCGAGGCGACGCCGCCGACGGTCGTGGCCTGCTGCGGCAAAGTGCCCGACCCGCTGACGATACGGAACGTCACCAGAGTGCCGTTGGGCACGGGGTTCCGGTTCGCGTCGCTGACCATGGCCTTGATGACAGATTGGCTCTGGCCGTCCGCCGGTAAAACGGGCGGCGTGGCGGTGACTTCAAGATAGGTCGGTATGGATTCCTGGAAGGACACCGGAACGGTCTGTTTGATCGAGCTGCAGTACTGGGCCGTCACGTGCGCCGTGCCGACGGTGCTGCCGCTGGTCAGAAGGGCCTGGGCCACGCCCTGTGAATTGGTGTACACTTCGCTGGGAATGGTGCCCAGATCGGTGGCGAAGCTGATCCTGGCGTTTGGAACCGCGATTTTGCTTGTCGTTTTCTTCAGAACGACTGAAATGGCCGACGTGCTGTGCCCGTCCGCCAGTATTCCCGTCGGCGATGCGGACGCGGTCATCTGTATTCCTTCAAACGTGACCTGCACGGTTTTGGACTGTGTGCCGACGCGGGCCGTGACCGTCGAAACCACGTCGGTCGTGCTTTCCGACGAAACCAGCTCAACCGTGGCGATGCCCACGCTGCTGGTCATGCCCTGCGACACAATCTGCCCCGCCGAGGCCGTGAAATTGACCGCGGCGTAGCCGACGGGTTTCTGGGTCTGGTCGATCACCAATGCCGTGATGGTCGATACGTCCGATCCGTTGGCCAGAATGACCTTGGGAGAGGCGCTCAAGTCCGCGACGCCGGGGGGAACCGAAGACCCCATCTGCACGGCGACCGTGTCAAGAAAAAGGTTGGCGTAACGGGCGATCACTTCGGCTGTTCCCGTGACCTTGCCGCTTGTCAGCTTGGCCTGCGCCAGGCCTTCGCTGTTGGTGACGGCTTCGGACGGTATGGTGCCCAGGCTGGTTCCGAATTGCACTCGGGCGCCGGATATGCCGATGCGGCTCGTGGCTTCCTTGATGGTGGCCGTAATGATCGACTGGCTGGAACCGTCGGCCACGAGGTAATTCGGATCGCAGACCATGTCGAAAATCAGGCCCTTGCACAAAATCTGCGCGGTTTTGCCGACGCCGCCCACCGTCACGGTGACGGTGGCCGTCCTGTCCGTCCTGTCCGCGGGTGCCGTCAGGCTGGCCGTGGCCGTTCCGGAAGCGTTTGTCAGGGCCGTGCGGTCGATGGTGCCCAGATTGGCTTCGAATGAAACCGCGGTGTTGGCCAGGGGCTGGTTCTGGGCATCCCTGACCACAACGTTGATTTTCATCTTGTCCGTGCCGTTGGCCAGCATGGCGTTCGATTCCGGAGTGATGTCGAAATCGAAAAGCGGCTTCTGCAGGGTGACATGCACGGTATCCGTCAGCGTCTTTCCGTAATATCCCGTGACAACGGCTTTTCCCGCAACGGTTCCGCTCGTCAGGCTCACCGAGGCGATGCCGCTGACGTCGGTGTTTTTCTGGGCCGGAATCGTTCCCAACGTGCTGCCGAACTGCACCGTTTGAGTGGGCAGGCCGATGCCGGTTTTCGTTTCGCGCAGCACCGCTTTGATCGTCGAAACGCTGGTTCCGTCGGCGAAAATGGCGGCCGGGCTCGCCTCGATGTGGAAATCCACGCCCTTCAACAGCACGTTCAGCGAAACCGTGTTGGTCTTATAGACGGCCGTGACCGTCGCGGTGGCGTCCTGCGTGTCCGCCGTGCTTGTCAGTGTGGTTTTCACCGTGCCGTCCGAACCGATGACCACGGAAGCGGGAATAATCCCTTTGGTGGAGGTCAACGTGACGATGGAACCCGTATAGGACTGCTTCCCTATCAGTCCGACCTTGATCACGGCGGTGCTGATTCCGTTGGCCAGAATTTCCTGCTCGTCCGAAACCAGCTGCAGCTGCACGGCCGAGGTATCGCCCGGTTCGACGAATTGTATGGAAACCGAACTCGAAGCCAGGTTCTGGTACTGCGCGGTAATGGTGGCCGTTCCGGTCTGTCCTCCGCTGGCCAGTTCGGTGCTGGCCCATCCCTGTTCGTCGGTGT
>JBFZEN010000249.1:0-5806 GCA_041306805.1 bacterium | reverse complement strand
AACATCGCCATCATCGCCCACGTCGACCATGGAAAAACGACCCTGGTCGACGGCATGCTCAGGCAAAGCGGCATTTACAGGTCGAACCAGACGGTCGAAGACCGCGTCATGGATTCCATGGACCTTGAAAGGGAACGCGGCATCACCATCATGGCCAAGAACACCGCCATCTGGTACCATGACGTCAAGATCAACATCGTCGACACGCCGGGCCACGCCGATTTCGGCGGCGAGGTGGAGCGCAGCCTCAACATGGTCGACGGCGTCCTTCTGCTGGTGGACGCCAGCGAAGGCCCCCTGCCCCAGACGCGCTTCGTCGTCAAGAAGGCCCTGGGCAAGCACCTGCCCATCATCCTCGTGATCAACAAGATCGACCGGTCCGACGCGCGCATCCAGGAGGTGCTCAACGAGGTCTACGACCTCTTCATCGACCTCGACGCCGAGGACCACCACATCGAATTCCCCATTCTGTACACCAACGCCAAGACCGGCGTCGCGCACAGGAAACCCGGCGACAAGTCGGCGGATTTGAGGCCGCTCTTCGACACCATTCTCGGGCACATACCCGGCCCCGTGGCGGACGACGGCGCGGTGCCGCAGTTTCTGGTGACAAACCTCGATTACGACCCCTACGTGGGGCAGATCGCCATCGGCCGGCTGTTCAACGGTTCCCTCGAAATGGGCAAGCCCTACGCGCTGTGCGGCGAGCACGAAACGGTCAGGGGATTCACCTTTCCGGCCCTGTACACGTTCCAGAACCTCGTCCGGAAGCCCGTGGACCATGTCGAGGCCGGGGACATCGTGGCCGTGGCGGGCGTGGAAAACGTCCGCATCGGCGACACGATTTCATCGAACGAGAATCCCCTTGCCCTGCCCCGCTTCCACGTGGACGAACCCACCGTTTCGATGGTGTTCTACGTGAACAACAGCCCCTTCGCGGGAAAAGAGGGCAAATACCTGACCTCCCGCCATTTGAAGGCGCGCCTGGAACTCGAGATGCTCAAGAACGTCGCGATCCAGATCAAACCCATGGAGAGGAAGGACGCCTTCGAGGTGTGCGGCCGGGGAGAATTGCAGATGGCCATTCTGATAGAAACCATGCGCCGCGAGGGATTCGAATTCATGGTCTCGAGGCCGCACGTCATCACCAAGGAAGTGGACGGCGCCACCCATGAGCCTGTCGAGAAGCTTTTGATCGACATTCCCGACGAATGCATCGGCATCATGACGGAAAGGCTCGCGGCCAGGAAGGGCCGCATGATGGATTTGCACAACGACAGCCACGGCAGGGCGACCATGGAATTCGCCATTCCGTCTCGGGGGCTGATCGGGTTCAGAAGCCAGTTTCTCACCGACACGCGGGGCGCGGGCGTGATGAACACGATATTCGACGGGTACAAGCCCTGGTTCGGCCCCATTCCCCAGAGGGCCTCGGGCGCTCTGGTGGCCGACAGGCCCGGAAAGGTGACAAGCTACGCGGTTCTGGCCATGGTCGACCGCGGCGAGATGTTTCTGGACGTGGGAACGCCCGTGTACCTGGGCATGGTCGTGGGCGAGCGCAACCGGAACGGCGATTTGAACGTGAACATCACCAAGGAAAAAAAGCTCGGCAACATGCGCAGCTCGACGGCCGAGGCCACGGTCACTTTGCGCCCGCCGCGCCGCCTGTCGCTGGACCAGTCCATCGAATTCATAGCCGAGGACGAGCTGGTGGAAGTGACGCCTGAAAGCGTCCGCCTGAGAAAGATGGAACTGAACGCGGACAAACGCCTGGCCGATCAGCGGCGCGAAAACAGGGATGTGGATGATTAGTTCAAAGTTAGAAATTCGAAGTTTGAAATTCGAAAATGAAAAAAGGTCCCGGTAAGCCGGGACCTTTTATATTTTATATAGCTGAACGTTTCAGCCCAGATACTGCCGAAGCGCCCTGCTGCGGGAGGTGAAGCGCAGCCTTTTCAGCGCTTTTACCTTGATCTGCCTGACGCGCTCCCTGGTCAGATTGAACTCGTGGCCGATCTGCTCCAGGTTCAGACTGTGGCTGCCGTCCAGCCCGAAATAGAGCTTGATGACCTCGGCCTCCCTTTTGGGCAGGCTTTTCAGTGCTCTCGTGATTTCATTCCGAAGCGATTCGGCGAGCAGAATATCGTCGGGAGGAGCCTGGTGGGAATCCTCGATCACGTCGAGCAGGTTGCTGTCTTCCCCCTGAACCATGGGCGCGTCGAGCGAATAAGACCTGCTCGATATTTTCAGGTTATGGGTGACCTCGTTGGCCGTCATCTCGATCTCCCCCGCGATTTCATTCGCGCTGGGCGCCCTCTCGTATTCCTGTTCGAGATGGCCGGTCGCCCTGCTGATTTTGTTCAGGGCCGAGATCCGGTTCAGGGGAAGCCTGACCACGCGCGACTGTTCGGCCAATGCCTGCAGAACGGATTGGCGTATCCACCACACGGCGTATGAGATGAATTTAAATCCGCGGGTTTCATCGAACCGCCTCGCGGCCTTCATCAGTCCCACGTTGCCCTCGTTGATGAGGTCTCCCAGGGAAAGCCCCTTGTTCTGGTACTGCTTGGTCACGCTCACGACGAAACGGAGGTTCGTCGTGACCAGTTTCTCAAGGGCCGCCTCATCCCCGTTCCTGACCCTTCTGGCCAGTTTGACTTCCTCCTCCGGCGTCAGCAGCGGAACCTGGCTGATTTCCCGGAGGTAGCAGTCCATGGACTGGTTGGCTCTTGTTTTTATTTTTTTCATCATAAAAAGCGCGTCCGCTCCTCTGAGTAAACGACCACCCGCGAAGCGGGTGGCTTTTGGAATAAGCCAAAGGTCTGTGTGTGACCTCTGGCTTGTTTCCAGTCTTGCGCCGATGACCTTCAATACCTAAACATATAATAGCTTGGTCAAGCGCAGCTGACAAAAGAAGGCGCATCAGCGCCGATTCGTTTTCGGTCGAGAACTCCATGCGGGGCATGGAGTTTCGAGATCAATGAAAAATCCTGAACCCGTTATGCGACCACCACGCAGGTGTTTTTGGTTTTTGTATATCTTTTCATTAAACCCATTCGATACTCCGATCTTCGATGTGGACATTTTTTACGATTCAATGGTTGGAATTGACTGGTTGCCGAAGAAAAATAGTCAATAAAAATATTATATTTTAATATACTAAAAATAAATCAATAAATCAAGTAATAATAATTATTTAATGAAACAACGGCAGCGCCTTCGAGTCATTAATGCTTATCTTTATAAAAAATAATGGGACTTACAACATGAACACCGGAAGAGAATCGCCCGCCTGTGCTCATGTCCTGGATGGGCGGCCTTCCCTGAATTGGGTTTCGTAGAGATTCGCGTACAAACCTCCTTTTTCAAGCAGATCCGCATGCGTGCCCCGCTCGACCACATGTCCCCTGTCTAGCACCAGAATCTGATCGGCTGCCAGAATCGTGCTGAGACGGTGCGCGATCACGATGCTTGTCCTGCCGGCCATCATCCGCTTGAGCGCCTCCTGGATGAGCGCCTCCGATTCGCTGTCGAGGCTGCTGGTGGCCTCGTCCAGCACCAGAATGCGGGGATCCTTGAGAATGACGCGCGCCAGCGCGATACGCTGCTTCTCGCCGCCGCTCAGGCGGTACCCCCGCTCTCCGACCACGGTGTCGTATTGATCGGGCAGGCCGGCGATGAAATCGTGGATGTGGGCGGCCTTCGCCGCCTCCTCGATTTCCGCCTGCCCGGCGTCGAGCCTGGCGTAAAGCAGGTTCGTGCGTATGGTGTCGTGGAAGAGGTGGGCTTCCTGGGTGACCATGCCGATCTGGGCGGAAAGCGAGGCCAGGCTGACATCCCTGACGTCATGCCCGTCTATCAATATCCGCCCTTCCGTCGGGTCGTACAGGCGCGGAATCAGATAGGTGACCGTGGTCTTGCCCGCCCCGCTGGGGCCGACCAGAGCTGCGAGCTGCCCCGGTTTGACCCTGAACGAAACATGATCGAGGGCCATGGCGCGGGCCTGGCTGTGCCTCCCGCCCGTCTCGCCGTCAGCAGCCCCGGGCTGAACGGCCGGAACGCGAGTCTTCGGAACGTCACCCCCGTCCTTTTTAACAGGCTGTTTCGTTTCACCGCCGGACAGGGCCGCGCCGGCTCTGTCGGCCTGTCCGAAACGCCTGACCTCGCTCAGAAGATTTTCCGGACTGACCTCGTAACGGAAAGACACATCGTCGAAGACCAGTTCCCCTTTCACGTTGGCCAGAGCGGCCGGATGGGCCTTCTCGCGGATGTCCAACGGCATGTCGATCACTTCGAAGACACGCTCGAAGCTGACCACCGAGGTGGCAAACTCCACGGGATTGTTCGCCAGACCCTGCAATGAGGTGTAGAGGTTGCCGAGGTAGGCCCCGAAGGCGACGATGGTGCCGACCGTGAACACCTCGCGTATGACAAGAATTCCGCCGAACCCGTACACCAGCGAAGTCCCCACCGCGCTGACCAGACCGATGATGACCATGAAGGAAGCACCCAGAACGGCCCGCTTCACGTCGAGATCGCGGAGGACCGATGCCCGCCGGTCGAACCGGTCCGTCTCCTCCTTGATCCGTCCGAACAGCTTGACCAGAATCGCCCCGTCGATGTTCAGCGTCTCCTGCATGGTGGCGTTCATGGCGGCGTTCGCCTCCATCTGCCTGCGCGAGAGATCGCGGAGCCGCCGGGCCAGGCGGCGCGATACCGCGATGAAAAGAGGCATGATGACGACACTGACGGCGGCCAGATGCCACTCCAGCGAAACCATGACGGCCAGGACGGCGACGCACTGGATCACGTTTGTGGAGAAACCGACGATGGTGCTGCTGATCGCGGTCTGCGCGCCCAAAACGTCGTTGTTCAGCCGGCTGATCAGTTCACCGGACTTGGTATGCGTGTAAAACTGCATCGACATTTTCTGCAGATGGGTGTAGACGGCCATTCTCAGGTCGTATGTGACGCCCTCACCGACCCGGGCGTTCAGCCTCCGCTGCCACACCCTCAGCAGCCCGCTCAGGGAGGGGACGAGAAGCAGACCCAGCGCCGCCCAGATCAGCCGGTGGAGGTCGCGCGACGGGATCACCCGGTCGATCAGGTGCCTCATGATCAGCGGTGTGAGAAGACCGAGGCCGGTGGTTCCCAGAATCAGAAGGAACATGGCGAAAATATGAAACCGGTAGGGCCGCGCGTACCCCATCACCCGTTTCAGCAGAACCCGGGTCAACTGAGGCTTTTCATCGGAGGACCGGAGATACTCTTTCCAGCCCGTGCCTCGCATTCCCATTCCCATCAATTGCCTTCATTCATTAAAAAATGACAACAGCTTGGTCCGGTGAAGCCGGACCTTTCATGATTTGTTGTGTCTCCAGTGTTCCCGCCCGAAATCCGCTGTATTAAAATAAACGGAGGAGCATTCCGGATTGAGTCAATTTTTCGGGAATTGCGGTGTTTATCTTCCTTAAGACTAATACAGCCGCTTCACTATTGCCCGGGCGGCTTCTTGTAATCCGTAAATCCGTTGACTTTCAAGAAAAAAGGTCGGTAATACCATTATAAATAAAGGCATTACCGACCTTTTTCGCTTATCCAGAGCGATAAGATCCGAATAGCCAGCGCCTTGACAATAAAAAATGGCTGTAAGGTCAAATTATACAATGACATTGCAACCATTTTTATTTCGTCGGGGCGGTGGGATTTGAACACGCAGTCCCCGTGACTCCCAAGAAAATTGTCGGGGCGGTGGGATTTGAACACGCAGTCCCCGTAACTCCCAAGAAAATTGTCGGGGCGGTGG
>JBFZEN010000248.1:0-11143 GCA_041306805.1 bacterium | reverse complement strand
GGCGCGGCGGCGATGGCAGCCTCGAAACACTTCAATGCTTCCGAAAACCATCCCCATTTCTGCATGAAAACGCACCCGAGCCTGAAAGGAGACGCTTCGCTGCCGAGCAGAAGCGATGACAGATCCGGAAATCCGTTTTGGAGTGGAAGATCCTCCGGCCGGGGCAGCCGCGACATGCGGTCGAGTGAGGAATCGGCCCACGGGGTGCACGGGGTGCGGTCCGCCACGGTCTCGAACAGCCGGCGGGCATCTTCAAAACGGCCTGAACCGGCGGCGTTTTCGGCCGCCATGAATCGCGATTGGGGGACAAACGGGCTGTCCGGATAATTTTCCCACAGTGTCTGAAAAACAATGCCGGCATCCACGGGCAGATCCAGTGAATCGAGGTACAGCCTTCCTTTCTGGAACAGCACGGCGTCCGCGAATCCGTCGCCTGGGTATGTCTTCAGGTATTCTCCGTACAGGAGCATGGCCCGTTCGAAACGGCCGGTTTGAACGCAACCATGAGCCCCTGACAGAAGGGATTTTTTCCGGATGTCGTGAGGGGTTGCGGTGTCGGCCGCCAGGGATGAAAAGACTGGTTCGGCTTCGGAAAAACGTTTGACCGTTTCGAGGCATCTTCCCTTCATGTAAAGAACGGACGGACCCATGGGCCCTTTCATCCGTTCCAGCTTGTCGAGAGCGGTCTGGGCGTTTCCCTGGCCGAAGGAGATCTCCGCCTGTCCGGTGAGAACCCGGTTTTTCTCGCCCGAATCAGTCAACAGGAGCAGCGCCTTGTCGAATGCGGACATGGCCTCCCTGTCCTTCCCCATCATCCGCATGATCCTGCCCCGGCGGGCATCGGCCAGGCCCTGCATGTCAGCCTGTTTGGAAGTCGCAGCCTTTTCGTACTGCGTCAGGGCTTCCTCGAAACGCCCCTGGTCTTCATAAATTTTTCCCATCGCCAGCAAAGCGCGAACGGCATCGCCGTCCAAAACGGGGCGGGCGGCAAGCGGCGCAAGCACGCCGACGGCCCGCTGGTAGTCTTCCCCGGCCGCCAGCTCGTCGGCGAGAAGGAAGACCGCCTTTGAATGCGTCTCGCCGGATGGATCCGATTCGAGAAGAAGTCTCAGCAGCGATTCGGCTTTTTCATGGTTTTGGACCGACGAGGCCAGTCTGGCCGCACGGTACAACGCTTCGCCCTTCCATTTGCTGCGTGGATGGTAGAGGTAGACGCGGTAATAGGATTCCGCCGCTTCCGTCCGTTTCCCCTCCTGCTCGAAGCACTCGCCCGTGCGGAATTGGCATTGATCGAGAAGGGGAAATGCCGGGTATCCCAGAATGGTTCTGAGATACCCTTCGCGGGCCTGTGAATACGACTTGATTTCAAATTGGGATTCCGCGCAAAGAAACTGCGCCTCGGCGCAGCGGGGGCTGGACGGATAGCGGGTGATAAAACGCTGAAACTGGATAACCGAAAGGTCGTGCAGGCCCTCGCGAACCAGTTTCTGTCCGTATTCGAAATCCAGTTTTTCCTGTGAATCCTGTGAATAGGCCGGCACCCCGCCGGCAAGAAATGGACCGCCTAGAATGACGAGGAGTGTTGTTCGGATGATTGTTTTTTTCATGATGAACCTTTTTATTGGCTTCAAAGACGCGCCGCATCGCGGAAGAGTGGCATGAAAATCTTGCCTGCGGCGGATGCCCCGATTCCGGCGGACAGGCAAAAAAACCCCACCTGATTCCATCAAGCAGGGTTTGCATCCGGCTGGATTAAGGACTCCTGGACCGGCTATTTTTCCTTCTGTTTTTCGGCGTCGAGCAGTTTTCTCAACCTTTCCAGCTCTTCTTCGACCTTTTTACGCTCAGCCTGAATCCGCGTCAGCTCCTGTTCCGCCGTTTCGGTGTTCGTTTCCTGGTCCATCATTTTCTCGAGGATCGCTTTACGGTCCTTGGCTTTTTGCTTCAGCAGGGCATCTTCCGATTTATAAAGCGTCCTGGGCAATAGGCTCCACCTGGCGCCCAAAACGCCCCTCCATGTGGGATAATTCGGAAATGCGACGGTCGGCGGCGGCTGGATGTACTCGTACGACGTCATGTCGGCTTGGGAAAGGAGACGCAGGTCTATTCCCATTTCAAGGGACAGCCAGCGGTTCGGCATGTAATAGACCCCGCCCGTCAGGTAAGAGACGTATTCGCGGCTGTAGGCCGATTCAGGCGGCAGGCTTAAAAAATATCGCGTGTTCAATTCCAGCGAAAAAGCGAAGGTTTCCATGGGATACAAAAATCCGTCGGATAGAACCAGTTCGGTGGACCACGACTGGGCCGTGGCGTCCTCCGCGCGTCCCGACAGGCTTTTCCCGACATCGTTGTGGTTCACCAATCCCGCGTTGACGTAAATGGACCAGCCCATTTCCGGAACGGCCGGTTTCTGGAAATAGGTCGCCAGCGCGGTCAGGCCGAATTCGAGCTTCCCGGCCGAATAGGGCTCATAGATGATGTTGTGCTGTTTGGCCGTCGGAAGCCGCAGCGTGACCATTCCGCCGAACATGAAGGGGCTTTCCATCTTGCTGTATGATCCGGCCTTGAGTGACAGATAGATATCGTCAGGAAGATTGGCCTTCCCTTTCCAAAAATTGCCCCCGTTGCGGTTGACGTCCTGGTACAGCACAGGGGAGAGCCCCAGGGAGAGATGTCTCCCTATTCCGTAATTGAGACTCATGAGAATCTGGACATCCCATAAGGTGTACGCCCTTTGATTTGATTCGAAACTGGCGATTTTCCCGAAGTAACGGGTGCCCGAGTACAACTCAAGATATCCCCTGGGGAGCACCTGGGCCGAATGGACATAGATGAGCCCGGGACCTCCCAGTGGGGTGGTTCCCCACAGGCGCATTGTAAAAACCATGCACAGAAAAATCAAAACCGCACGTTTATTCATTCAAATCCTCCGGACAGGTTCGGGCCTTTCCGACATCATTCGGACCGGCCTGTATTATTTTTTTTCAGCAATCAGACAACTGGCGCGAAACAGGGATTCAAAGGTGCCCGCATCGGTCCACCAGCCGTCCAGGATCTCGAAAGCCATCAGGGCTTGCCGGATGTACTGGTTGTTGACATCGGTGATTTCAAGCTCGCCCCGCGGGGACGGCTTCAATCCCCGGATGATGTCGAATACGCGGGAATCGTATATGTAAATGCCCGTCACGGCGTAACGCGATTTCGGATTTTTCGGTTTTTCCTCGATCCCGACGATGCGGTCTCCGCTGATCTCGGCGACCCCGAAACGTTCGGGATCGGCGACTTCCTTGAGCAGTATTTTGGCACCGGACGGATTTTTCTGAAAACGGGTGATCATGGGTCCGATGTCGCCCTCGATGATGTTGTCGCCCAGAATCACGGTGACGGGTTCTCCGTCCGCGAAATGCTCGGCAAGGCGGAGCGCTTCGGCGATTCCGCCCTCCCCTTCCTGAAACGTATAGTGAATGTCATCCAGGCCGAATTCCCGGCCGTTCCCCAGCAGTCGAAGAAAGTCACCCGCGTTGCTGCCGCCCGTTACGATGAGAATTTCCCTGATTCCCGCACGGACCAGGGTCTCGATCGGATAATAAATCATGGGCTTGTCGTAAATGGGCAGCAGATGCTTGTTGGTGACCTTGGTCAGGGGCAGCAGCCGCGTACCCAGGCCGCCCGCCAGAACGATGCCTTTCAAAGAACAGTCTCCTATTTATTGTATTGATCGGCAATCACGATGAAATAATAAATCTGCGCGACGACGGCGATTCGGGAAACGAATTCAAAAAATTGGCTGACCCAGTGGAACGTGGTTCCGTTCACGATAATGGAGTCGCCCGGCTTGAGAATGGGGATCAGCCTGTCGTCTCCGGTCTCGATGTATTTTTTAACGTCCACCTTGTACACCACGTTTCCCATTTTCCTGTCGTTGCGTATGACCCGGATATGACTGATTTTCGCGTTTTCCGTCGGCCCTCCCGCATACGACAGCAGGGTAATGAGGTCCGTGTTGTCGGGTACCAGGTATTGTCCCGGTTTCTGGACGAAACCCCACACGTTGATGGGAATCAGCAATTCGTCTTTCGAACCGAGATAGTACTGGGCTGCGCGGTCCTGCGGAAGCGAAAGGTTGGATTCCTGTCCCCGCGCGGAAAGGAATGGAAAAACCAAGCAGCAAACCAGGGTAATCATGACCGTTTTTTTCATAGCTGACCTCATCGAATTTTAAGTGCCACCCATTCGCTTTCTGAACCGGAGGTGTTTTGCCCTCTCACGTCAATCCTCCAGCGGTAATCCCGTCCTGGAACAAGCTCCGTAATGGACGCTTTTTGATCGAAATTAAAGTTGGCCGACTGGATTTGGCTGCCGTAGTCCGCAGGAATCACGGACAACCAGACGGCCTTATTTCCAATATTCTCCTCGAGGCGGAGAATATATTCATGCGCCTGATTCGGATCCGTCCAGGTGAATGCCGGTTTCCTGAGGACGCTTTCCCCTTTGGGCAGCAGATCCTGCGCCTTTTTAAGGAGCATGTAACTGAGTGTATCCCCGGTTTCGCTCCTCAAATCTTCATCGTTGACGGCCAGAACGGTATAATAGTACCGCACCGGAACCTGCGTCTGGGGCACCAAATCCTCGAAAAAGCTGTCTATTTCAGCCGCAGTCCTGATCGAAACGAATTCTCCCGTTTCCCCGGCCCGGCGAAGGATCTGGTACCCGGTCACGCGGTCATCAGAAGAGAGGTTCCACTCGATCCTGATGGCATTCCTTTCGGGTACGGCATCGATGCCCTTTTCAACCAGAGAAGTATCCGCTGTCGAAGGAATCAGAACGACTTTCGGCGGTCTGAGTGAAGATTGATTGATCTTTTTTGAACATGTAAAAATAGCAAAAATCGTGCTTAATATCAAGAAAAAACAGACTTTTTTACGCATAGGCCCCCCTTAAAACGAGACAGAACAACCGATTCGGTGAAGTATGTCCAGTTCATGCGACAGGAACGCATAATCAAAAGCGAAGGTCCAGAACCGGAGTCCCGCGCCGGCGGTAAAATGCCCGTCATCGAATCCCGTCCGGATCGAGAAAACCCTGAAACCGTCGTATTCCATGCCGATATGCCCCTTTCCCCCCCATCGGGAATCCCTGTCATAGGCGATGGATAGAAAATTGTTTTCAACAGGCAGCGGCTGCACGTATGATACTCCCCATTTGACGTTTACCGGTATGGGATCCTGGTGTTTGGTGTTCCAGTTCATGCTTGTCCGCGTTACATCTTGAAGTGTGATCCCGAACGCGAGCTGTCCCCAATTTTCGTTTTGAACCATATCGTTGATATGCAGCCTGACCATCGCGCCAGCGTCCATGCCGATGCCGAAGGCGGAACCCGTTCCGAGGGTCTGCCTGATGAATTTAAGGTTGAGGCCGATAGGGATATCGACCTTGACCCTGTGGTACATCCAACCCAGGTCCCAATTCCACAGATTGTTTCGCGCAAACGAAAAAATCAGCCCGTCTTCCGTGTCATTGATCGTTCCATCCGGTTCGCCGCTGGGTCGCAACGAGGCATTGTGCAACCTGTCAAAATAAGAGCGGCCCTGCAATTCCGCATAGACCGGAATGCCGTCCACGGCCAGCCGTATCCAATTGGCTGAAATAACGACCTTGTCGCTCATCGGCAGAGTCAGGCCGAGAAAATGGTGGCTTCCCAGGGGTTCGGTCAGCGAACCGAACTGGTTTCCGAGCATGCCTGAAATCTGCAGGCGTTTTACGAAAGCCAGTCCGGCGGGATTCCAGAAAAAAGAGGTTCCGTCTCCGGTGAGCGCGCAGGCCGCGCTCCCCATGGATAGGGCCCTGGCGCCGACGCCGATTTCCATGAACGCGCTGCCGTACCGGTTGGCGGACAGCGGAATGGGAATCAGGCTGACCGTCAAACCCCAGATGAGTAAAATTCGTCCCAATCGGATTCTTTTCATGTCATCTCAACCTGGCGATTTTACCCGTGATTTCCTTGTGAATTCCTTGCTTCTCAGCCGTCAAACGGAAAAAATAGGCCCCATTGGCCGTGTCCTCCCCCCACTCGTCCTTTCCGTCCCAGATGATTTCGTGGTAATCGGCGGCAGTCATATCCGGTTCCTCAAAAGTGCGGATACGCCTTCCCGAAACCGTATAAATCCTCAAATGGACGCGGTCGGCTCCATCCGTAAGGACATAAACGAAAACCGTCTCCCTTCTGAAGGGATTGGGATGGTTGCCGAGGTATCGGATTTCAAAGGCATCGCTCACATTGAATGAGACGGTTTCGGTCTGCCCGCTGTTCCCGTGCACGTCCGACGCCGCGATCTTCAGGGTATGGTTACCGGCCGTCAGAATGGGCCGGAAAACAACCGTCACCATGGCCGGATTCAAGGTGGAATCGGGAAGCGAGAAAAGTGAAGGATCCTGTTCCACGCCGTCGAGCATCATATGAATCCGGTCCGGACGGATATCCACGCCCGAGGAGTCCTGTATCAGGACTGAAAACCGGGGGCGGCTTGACACGTATGACCCCGAGGAAAAGGCCTGTCCGTTCGCCTGCAGTTCCAGGACGGGAGGCTTTCCGTCATCCGCGTCCAGAAGACAAAACAGCCCCATGCGGCGCGTCTGCACCGTGATGATGGAATCATTCGCCGTGTGGGCGCAAACGAGCCACTTATGGATGGAATCGTCGAAACGATACGGCATGGCGTCCTGCTCCGCCTGGCTGCGCCGGAAAAGGAGCAACATGTCTTTTGCCGCGGCGAATGAACCCGGCAGACCGGGAAACGTCAACCGGTATACGGCCGTCCCCGGCGGAACGGGAGTCTCCGACGAAACGTCTGCCAACCTTTCGAATAGAAGAACGGAGGCTTTCGATAAAGCTCCCGCCGGCACATAACATTCCAGTTGTCCCGTCAATCCCACCGGGCCGAATCGGCCGTGGCTCATGGATCCGGAGGCAGGTGTCACGTCGAAGCGGTCGAGTGTGAAACGGTCGCCGACCAGGTTGTTGCGGTAGCTGGATTCCCACTGTGAAGAGTCCGGATTGACTTTCACAAGAAACGTAGCCTGGCCGGAGAAGGAGGGAAAAGGCACTCTGGCCGTTATTTGGGTATTCCCGGGAACCTCCACCTCGGCATACTGACTGAAACCGGTGTAAGGGCATTCGAAGTGCACGGACGTTTTTACCACGTCTTCGCCGCCGTAATTCATGATTTCCGATTCCAGAAAAACCTGGTCCGTTCCCGAAAGCCTGATGCTCATCACCGCCAGATCGGGAGGAGTCGGTATGGTCATCCTGACCGTATCGCTGCGTGTGACAATGCCTTTTCCGTTTTCCGATACGAAACAATAAGCCAGCAGGCTTCCCGATTGTGATTTCCCGTACCAGCGCGAGGTGATGTAGAGGCCGGTTCCCGCCATGGGCATGGCATCGATTGTTTCCGGACGGGGAGAAATGACCTGGCACCATATTTTTTTGATGCCGGCTGCATCTTCCGCCCGTGCCGCAAAAAGGAGGCTGTCCCTCGAAGTGGGTTTTTCAGGCATGGTTTTCAGCGAATCAAACCGGCTTTGGCCGATCGAAAACGCGATGGAACCCCCTGCCTGGGTTCCGTTCATTTCGTTCCACACGTACGCCCTGACGCCGGCCCGGCTTTCCCTGAAATCCGCGGGCAAGGCCACGGATGCATTCCAATCCGCCGGCAGGTTGCCGTATGTCCAGCTGGACGCAGCGGCGCGGTTCGAACCGTACCACTCGAGCCGCACCTGATTCGATTCCGCGGCCGACTTTCCGCTGATGCGTATGGAATCGGCCGCAGGGACGGACAGGCTGGTCATGGACAATTCCGCATCCACAGCGGGAAAGGTCCACTTCAACGCCGGATCGCCAAGCAGGTTGTACTGGTATATTTCTGAAAATCCCAGGTCCCCGGGATTGGCCTGGTAGTATTCGATTTTCGCCCGGTGAATCAATTCCCCAAGAGAGAGCTGCGGATTGGCGGATGACAGTTCGACAAAATCGGTCAGCATGTAATAGTCCGCGTATGTCCACCCTGCTCCGGCCGTCCCCCAGAAGGCGACGGCTCCGTTTCCTTCAAGCGTCAAAAGGGCTTCGCCGAGGCCGTCCCGCGTGGAGGAAAAATCGCCCGTATAGCATGTCATGCTGGTGACAAAAGGAAGTTTCCCCTTATTCTCAATCTCTTGAATATTTTCCAGCGTCAACAGCCCCTGATCGTACCAGATGCCGCCGCCGCCGTGCCCTCTGAAATTGACCCATCCGACGCCGTCGTTCAATATGTCCATCAGCTCTTCGGTGCCGCCGAAATCAGGATCACCCGGACTTCCCGTCAGGAACAGGCGGTCAGGACTCCAGCGGTCCGGTATCGCGTTTCGTATCAGGGTTTCGGTCTGACCTCCGAACAGCCCATCGTTCCGATAACCGGCCGCTATCATGAGATACCGGTTTTTCCACAGCCCTGGAACGCTCTTTTCATAGTCGATCGTCTTATTGACGATGGCCGTCAATTCGGCCCGGGTCCCCGCCGGTAACCTCCCGATAGACACATCGAGCGGCGTACCGTCATCGGAAACCGTATACCAGTAATCGGAGACCGTGGCTCCGTATTTCAGTGTTTGAACCATTTTGACGGGAATGACATTTCCCTTCTCGACCGGATGACGGTTGTTGTAACTGCCGTCCCCGACAAGGACCACCCATCGCGGGGGAGGATTCCAATTCCGCCCGGCATGCTGCAGGAAGGCTTTGATGGCGGAGGGATCCGGAATGCCCGAACTGAATTCATTGTAAATGGAATCGAGTTGAATCACCGCGCATTGAAGCCCCTGTTCGGTTCTCAGTTGAATGAGGGGCTGCAACGCGTCGCCCGACAGGGAATCGGAGGACGACACGATGGCAATGTAATCGGCTCCGCGGCCGGTCCGTGTCAGGCTCATATTTCGGACCATTTCAACGCTGTCGGGTAACATTTTTCTCACGGGAGACAGAGCAAGGTATTCCGCGGATTCATCGACCACGCCGTCTTCAAAGCGCATGGTTTGCGAAACCTGGCCGAGCGTATCCATGACCGTGAACCATTGAACGCCCAGAATCCGGCTCGCCCCGATTTTGTATACGTCGATGTTGCGGTCCGTGAATCCCTCTATCTGAAAACGGCAGGTCTCGCCCGCGCTTCCCGGCGGGGCGCTGAAACGGATATGGTTTTCATCGGCCTTGTACAATTTCGGGCAGGTGATTTCAAACCAGTCCAGAAAAAGCGGAGCCAGCTCCTTTTCATCGGATCGGTTGACCACCGTGAGTTCATTATTGGCGGAAAGCACCGTGGGGCTGATATCCCGGCTTTCCAGGATGACCGAACCGCTCCCCCTCCAGATTCCGCTCACGGCCAGTTTGTTGTTGATGAACACGTCCACGGGCTGGTTCTTGTTGGAATTGGACTGGCCCCTCAAGGCGATGCGGATGCCGGCCATCTGCGTTGAAAAGTTATCGGGATTTTCAAGCTTGAACTGAATCTGGGTTTTCTCGCCTCCGCTTTGCCTCCGGTAGATCCAGTAGTCCGCGTCGCTGATTATATCCATGTCGATGAACCGGTCGAATTCGACGTCCTTTTCCTCATGCTGGAGCTGCATATACGACCGCGCCGTCACCATCTGCGAGGCCGGGGTATCCGAAACCAGGCCTTCCTCCTGCGCCATCCGTATTCCAGGCCTGGTTCCGACCTCCAGCCAGTACACGTTGAAATCGGAATACGGGTACAGGCGCTTCTGCCCGGGAATCGACCGGTCCCAGATCTGTTCCCCCCAGAATTCCACGGCATCGGTCATATCGAAAGAGCCGTCCTCTTCACCCGTCACGCGGATCGGGATTTCCCCGTCCCTGCCGCGCATTCTCAACAGGCGCGGATCGAGACCGGAAAGATCCCATCCCGAAGCCCTGACCGAAGCCTGCGGGATGATGTAGAGTCCGTCCTTCTGAACGCGGATTTTCAGGCGCGGATGATCGGAGACCCCAGCCGGTTCAACGGATCGCGCCGCAAGGGTGTTTTTATTCAGCCGGGTGGATTGGACGGCTTGAAGCAGCGCATTTTTTTCAGCTTCTCCCGTAACGACGCAGATCCGGGAGCCGGCCACCTGCAGGCGCAGCGAGACGGCCCGTTCCGGAACCTGATTCCGTGTCACGGCGAATGGATGGACGCGCACTTCGATCAGCCAGTCCCCATGAACCTGCCCCAGTGTTCCGGCGGAAACGAATGGAACCTGGCGGCCGGCCGCGTCAGATGGAACGGTGATCATTTCATCCGGCGTCTTGGCCACGTCACGCACAATGCGAACCCGTTCGCGGAAGGGCAGGCTTTCCCTCGACAGTTCCGAGATCGATAGTTCGGGCGAACCGGACCGTATCAGAATCCGTTCCGGCGTTTCCGCCGCGATTAAAACGTCCGGACTCCGTGCATCCTGCAAGAAGGACGGACTGAAGCCGCTGAAATCCGCATCGAGCACCAACGTATCGGCAGAAACGGAAACGCCTCGGACTCCGGCCAAGGCGCCTGAAAACGGGGCTGACAGGGCCAGGGCCACAAACAGGGTTCTGAAGAACGCGGCGGTTTCCCGGGTATTCGGCATCGTGGTTCCGGAAGTCATTTCTTCATCCGTTTTGAGTTTTTCTCGCCCGACAGAATTCCCGCGTTTTGCTGTTTCACCGCGTTCAGGCTCCGGGAGAGATGCTCGGACAGGCCGTCCGCGTCCAGCCCTCTGACCATTTCGCCGTTTTCAACGATCGAAATGGTGCCGCTTTCTTCCGACACCACCACGACCAGGGCGTCGGATTCCTCGGATATGCCCAGGGCGGCGCGGTGCCGCGTTCCCAGGGGATGATCCGTGCGGGAAAGAGGCAGGATGCATTTGGCCGCTTCGAGGATGTCGTTCTGAATCACCACGGCGCCGTCGTGAAGCGGGGATTTCGGATTGAATATCGACACCAGGAGCTGCGACGTCACGATCGATTGCATGCGTATGCCGGTTTCCACGATGGTCTTGAGCCCGGTGTCGCGTGCGATCACGATCAAGGCGCCGTAATTGCGCTGGGCCAGTTCCACCGCGGTTTTGACGATTTCCT
>JBFZEN010000247.1:0-5469 GCA_041306805.1 bacterium | reverse complement strand
ACACCTGGAATTTGGCCGCGGTTTCCCATTCGTCCGCGCGGCTTTGAAAATACAGCTTTTCATTCTCGTCGATCTGGCTCAGCCGGTACCGGGCCAGGTTGAGGCTGAGAGTCAGGTCCATATAGCCCTTCGAAAACAGCCTTCGGTAATTCAGGCCCGTGACGCCCCGGTACTGGGTGTTGTCGAGAAGCGACGAGTTGAAGACCCGGTTTTCGAGCGTGCTCTGGTTGCGGTCCACGTTGTCGATGGCAGAGAGCCCGATGAGGAAGAGGCGGTCTTTGGGTGAAATGTCGTAATTCAGGACGATGTTGTAATCGGTGTACACGGGCACGAAGGGCAGCCCTGCCGCCTTGAATATCAGGTCGAGGTAGCTCTTACGCGCGGACATGAAGAGGCCGCCCTTCCCGCCCAGGGGCAGCTCGGCGTCTATACCGTACTGCGTGGCAGATACCGTGGCCTTGAACTCCAACCGTTCCGGCCGGCGCCGCGACATGGTCAGGCCGATCACAGACGACATCTTGTCGCCGTACCGGGCGCCGAAACCGCCGGTCGAGAATTCCACGTCGTCCACATAATCGAGATTCACGAAGCTCAGACTTCCGCCCGTGTTGCCCGGCGTGCTGAAATGGTTGATGTTGGGAACCTCGATATGGTTGATCAGATAGAGATTTTCGGAAGGTCCCCCGCCGCGCACGAGAATGTCGTTCCTGCCCCCCTCCATGTTGACGGCCACGCCCGGAAGCGTGGAAACCGTCCGCACCACATCCTCGTATCCGCCTGGAAAACGCCTGATCTCCTCGCGGGACAGGGACACCGTGCTGGGCGCCACCTCGGTCTGGGCCGTGAAGTAGGCGGCCCTGACCGTGACGGCCGTTCCAGCAACCGCCTCGGGCTCGAGCCGCGCGTGGACGACGGCCGGCGCGGCAGATTTGACGACCACGTCCGTCTTCACCTGGGGTTTGTATCCGATGCAGGAAAAACGGACCTGGTAGGTGCCGACGGGAACGTCGGCGATCCGGTAGGAACCGTCCTCGCCGGTCGCTGCACCCCGTTCCGTATCGAGAACGACCACATTGACGCTGAACAGGGATTCCTGCGTATGGTTGTCGACGACCGTGCCGCTGATGACACCGGTTTCAACGGCGCCGAGGGAGGCGGTCCAGAAGAGTGCCGCCAGGGCGGCGTACAGTTGGCTTTTCAATGCATGCTCCATTATTGATGATTAAATTAATAGTATACAATCCTGAGCCGCTCCGGGTTCCCCAAAGAATGAATATCCGATCAGCGGACAGGGCAGTGCGACTATCCCGTTCTGCCGGGGAAACCGCGACCCGTAACCTGGAACGTGTGACCGGTTGCAGGGCACCTTATAAGGAAAACCAGTAGCTCAGCTTCGCCAGAAACACGTTGTGCGCCGAGGCGTTCCATAAGGCGTCCGCATTCGAACGGATCGAATTTTCCCACGCATTCTCGAAACCCGTGCGCTGCTGGGCCCACACCACGTACAGCGCCGACCCCGGTTTGTATTCCCACCGCACGACGAGGTTCGACCGGAACTGCCTGAAACTGAAGTCGGGATTGCCGAAGGAATAAGCCGCTCCGGAACCGTCCGCCTCGCTGACGTCGTAGGCGTCGGTTTCTGGGCGGTAAGCGATCTCCTCCTGTTTGAACCTGTGGAACCGGTCGGCGTATCGCATCGCGAGCGATTCCGTGACCTTTTTGAAATCCGAATATGTTCCGGTCGACATGAAGGGGCTGCCGTAATACTGAATGGAGAGGTCGGGCGATAGATGGTAATTGACACGGAACGTCGCGCCGGCCGTCTTCTGGCGGATGCGGCCGAGAAGGTAACACGGCCCGTCCGCCGTTCCTTTCGTGGAGACGTACTGCAGGTCGTTCACGTTCCGCGTCCACTGGAACTCCCCGGAAAGCGAAAGGGCGTTCGAGATCCGAAGATTGATCCCCGGGTACCATTCAAGGAGATCGGATCCGCCGTCCGCAAACGCGTGCTTGTGATAACTGGCGTCCAAAGAGATCTTTTTCGATTGATCGGTGTGCGCGTAAATCGACATGCACCGGAGATGGCTGGTTTTCACCGCCGGTCCCCCGCGCAGCACCCTCGTTTCCACGGATTCGTGCACGAAATTGGCAGCCGCCGAGACGCCCCAGCGGTTGGTGAATTGACAAAACAGGTCCGCGTGCGTGGTGGCGTATGTGCGAAGCCCGCCGAAGTCCCAGTACAGATACTGGTTGAAATTGACCCCGTATTCCCGGAACGCTCCGGCCGGCTTGGTTTCGGCGTAACCGACAGAGACCACGTTCTGGAACTGGTCGGCCTGCTGGAGGTATCCGACATCGTTCAGATCGAGCCCCGGAGAAAACCACGCCACCACATCCGAGTACCGCCATCTGCTGTTGCCGACCCTGCCAAACGACACCTTGCCTCCGTGTCCGCCGAGCGACGAGGCCGAACTGTCCACGCCGAGGTGGTCCGCACCCGGCCGCTGGTAATTGTGAACCGGATTCCTCTGGAGCGCGAGCATGGCCTCCGGTTGGCCCGATACCCGGCTGAACTGGGCCTTTGCGTCGAATACATAGGACCGGTTCCGGAAATAATGGACGAAATCGAGCCCGCCCGTGACCGCGTCGCGCGCCATGAAATCGAGCGCGGGATCTGCGATCCAGCGGCGGGCCGAGGTGACGGCCCCGCCCAGGCTCGTGTTGCCCTTGTCCCAGTCCTTCTGGACGCGTCCCACGAAATAATTCGACAACGGTTCCACGGTCTGATCGCGCTCATTTCCCTGAAAGAAGATCTGCGCCTCTTCCCTGGCGGTGACGCTCTGGACCACGCCCACGGACAATCCGCCGGGGCTTTTGCCCGTGACTTTCAGCGCGCTCAAAATGCCCGTGTTCTCGGGCGACCGGATGTACTCGCCCTCGCGGAGCCCCGGCGAAAATGCCGGCGCATGGCCTATCCTTCGGCTGTAAAAGAGCATGTCCTCGCCGAGGTTGAATTCGAGGATGTTCTTGCCCTCGAGAAAAAACGGGCGTTTTTCCTCGTAGAAGGTTTCGAAGGCCGTGAGGTTCATCACCGAGGGATCCGCCTCCACCTGGCCGAAGTCGGGATTGACCGTGGCATCGAGCGTGAAATCGCTTGTCAACCCGATTTTGGCGTCGAGCCCCGCGGAAGCCAGTGACGCGGAGCCCGTGGCGTAGGGATTTCCCGTTTCACTGGGGTCGGTCGTGACGCGGCCGAGCGCGTGGGGGAGCAGTTCGATGTGGCGGAACCGTTTCAGCCCGCGGATGCCGTGCAGTTCGCCGATGTTGTACATGCGCCCCGTGTTGATGCGCGGGACGAGGTTCCACTGGTCTTCCTCCTGCAGCCGGTCGATCCAGCGCCAGGCATGCATGCCCCAGACCTGCTCGTCCTGCGGCCCGAACCGGAGCTGGCTCAGGGGGATCTGGAATTCCGCGGTCCAGGCGGAGTCTTCCAGGCCGGTCTTTCCGTACCAGACCGCGTCCCAGTTCGAGTCGAAGGTGCAGTCGTTCCCGCCGTTCATGAGTATCAGATCGGTCTTGCCGCCGCCCGCCGTGAGGTCGAACTCGAACCCCGTGCGCTTGTCGGCGTAGCTGTCGAAACACACGCCGACCACGTCGCCGATCATGTCATCGCGCCGCCCGAAGTACCGGTGCATCTTTTGGGGGTCGTCGTATGCCCGGAACGCGAAATAGATGTTCTTCTCATCATAGAGAATTTTAAACTCGGTTTCGGCCGAAGGTCCGGCCCCCTCGGTCGGGATCTGCTGCTTGAATCGGCCGTGCCATTCGCCCTCGGCCCAGCAGGCGTCGTTCAGCCTGCCGTCCATGACGGGCGGCTTGCCCTTGAGCAATTGGGTATTGTAAATCCGGGGCGGGTATTTTCTGCCATAGGGATTGGCGGTTTTGGAGGAATCGGTTTGAGTATCGTTTTGGGCGTTCAGAACGGAGTGGGTTGCCAGAATCCAAAACAAGAGACATCCGGCAGGGGTTATCATTTTCATTTATGGCTCCATGGATTGGCAAGGTGAAAAATTTTATGTTTTTGCAGGGAATAGGATCGTATTCATAATAAGATACCCTCCTGTCGGATCTGACCGGAACGAAAAACCGCGACATCAAAACAAGCCCCATCGCCGGGAGCCCGGTCCTCCTTTGTCTGGATCCGGTAAAAATCGACTGATTGTAATTGATCCAAGGAGCAGTCAGGACAACCATCGCGGATCAATACAGGCCGTTATTCATTTTTAATCAATAAAATATACGCTCCTGTACGGATTGTTACAAGCCGTTTTTTTGACTTTTATCAATAGGATCGTTCAATAAAAGGCTGTCAACGAAACCAACAAATTCCTTGACAATGGCCGGCCAAATAGTAAATTTCCATTAATCCCATTCATGCATGGAGGAAGCCGTGAATTCATACCCCCGTTTCACGATTGCTATTTTTCTCACGATTTTCGCAATTTCATATCCGCTTTCAGCCGACACGTACACGGTCACGAACACCGCCGATACAGGGGCCGGGTCCTTCCGTCAGGCCCTGCTCGACGCCGAGGCGCATGAAGGATCCGATCAAATCCTTTTCCACATCCCCAAGTCGGATCCCCAGTACAATGCGGATAACGGCGTGTGGACGATCAGGCCGAAAACAAGCCTGCCCATGATCAAAGACGGCGGGCTTGAAATCAACGGGGGATCGCAGGCCGAATTCATCGGGTCAGACACCAACCCCTACGGCCCCGAAATCGAACTGGACGGCTCGCTCATCGCGGAATACTCAAACGGGCTCGAAATTGGGGCCGACGGCGTGAGCCTGTTTCAACTCACCGTCAACCGGTTTTCCCAGGGAACCGGCATCGGCATGACGCATGCGTCGAACGGGCGCATTTCCGGCTGTTACATCGGCACCGATCCCTCGGGCATGAAGGCCGCCGGTAATCTGTTCGGCATCAGCCTGGGATTTCACTGCAGCAATGTCCGCATCATTCCGGCGGGTGAAGGCAAGCCGAACATCGTTTCGGGCAACGCCGGCGGGGGCATTTCCATTTCGGATTCCTGCTGTAAGAATCTCATCCGGTCGAACCACATCGGCGTCAACCGCACGGGCCAGGACACCTTGGGCAACGGCCGCCGCAACCACTATGGGGGCATTTTCATTTACAACCGGAGCGACAGCAACGAAGTCGCTTCGAACCTCATCGGCGGCAACACCTGGTCGGGCGTGTACATCGTGCATTCAAACGGCAACAAGATCGAATCAAACTTCATAGGGACCAACGTCGATTTTTCACTGATTCTGCCCAATAACAATGTCGGTGTCTGGATCCGTTCGGACTCCCAGAATCCCGAGGACACAAAGGGAAACCTCGTCCGGTCCAACTGGATCGGGCGGAACGTATGGTACGGTGTCGTGATCGAAGGCCTGAAATC
>JBFZEN010000246.1:0-4678 GCA_041306805.1 bacterium | reverse complement strand
CCACCTGGAGAGAAATCGACAACATCATGGACAACGGGAACAGCATCGCGTTGGGCTCCATTTACCAGGGAGGCTGCTGGGACCATGACGCCGATGCAGCCACGGCGTCCGTTCCCGCCGTTTTCAAAAGCACGGACGACGGGGCAACCTGGCAGCGCAAGGCGCTTTCGGCGGCCGCAGGGGAAATCGTGACGCTGGAAACGAATCCATCCGACAAGAACATCCTCTATGCGGGCGGATATGCCACGAACGCCGAGGGCCGCCGTACGGCCGTCCTTCTCAAGACCACCCACGGGGGCAATGACTGGAATTCCGTGAATTTTCCAACGCCGGCGGGCGTGTCCAGCGATATCATGGACATTTTGATCGATCCGAACAGCACCAGCCGCATCCTTGTCGCCACGCGGATGGGCGTTTACACCACCACGAACGGCGGAACCGACTGGCGGAATCCGTCCGTTTCGACGGTGGTGACGTGCCTGGCCGCCGACGCCAGAACGGCCGGCAAGCTCTACGCCGGAACCCAGGGAGCGGGCGTTTACGCCACCACGAACGGCGGAACGGACTGGTCGCAGATGAACACGGGCCTGACGTGCAAGTACATCCGGTGCTTGGAAATGGATCCCGTCCAGAACGTGCTCTATGCGGGGACGACGACGGGAGGCGTGTATCGATATTCCATCGGGACCGGTGTTCAAGACCGGGACATTCCTCAGCCCGGGGTATTCACGTTGAACCAGAACTACCCGAATCCGTTCAATGGGAACACGGTCATCCGGTACACGCTGAACAAAACGGAAAACACCCGGCTGTCCATTGTCGACATGCAGGGAAGGCTGGTGCGGACGCTCTGGGACGGAATCCAGTCCGCGGGAGCGAACCAGACGGTCTGGAACGGGAAAGACGCATCCGGAAGGGACATGCCGAGCGGGCTCTATTTCTGCCGTCTGGAAACGGGGGACGGTGCATTGGTTGGCAAAATGGTATTACAGAAATAAAATCATGTCAGGAGACGGCACATGCCGATGATTCCGGAAAGGGCGGGATCAATCGCCGCCTGGAGTCTCATTCTGTGGACGGCAGCCGCCGCCCATTTGAACGCGGAGAATGCCTGGATCCCCATCGGTCCCGAAGGCGGAAAGGTCATGTGCATGGTCCAGCATCCGACACAGGACCATGTGCTGTATCTGTCCGCGGGCGAATCGCTGAGCGGTGTGTACAGGTCCTCCGACAGGGGAAACACGTGGAGCAAACTCGCGACCCTGCGCCGCGGCGTTTACGGCCTGGCCGTGAACCCCGGAAACACGAACATGCTGTACGCGAGTTCCTACGGCGATTTCTCCCGTTCCACCAACGGGGGCGTCGATTGGTCTTCGAGCTATTCGGGCAGTTTCGGCATACGCGACCTGTCGGCCGACCTCAAGAATACGGCCGTGCTGCACGGCTGCGGGTACAACTTCTCCGCCGGAACCAAGCAGTACGTCATGGCCTATTTCAAGTCGACGGACTCGGGTCTTTCATGGTCGATCAAGCCCGTGATGGAAACCCAGAGCTACGGGCAGTCGATATGCGTGGATCCCGTCAACTCCAGCCAGGTCTTCGTCGGCGGGTACTCCTATGACGCATCTTCCGCGCCCGTGCTGTTCAGGACCACGGACGGGGGGACAACGTGGCAAAACGTCACGGGAACCATCATCGGATCGATTCAGGACTTGCAGATGGAGGCCGGCGGTCAGAGGCGCGTATTCGCGGCTGCCGGGGGCGGCGTATTCAGGAGCACCGACCTGGGCGCCACCTGGATACGGAACAACGGGTATGTATGGGGCAACGCGCTTGCACTGGATCCGAAAGACGCCAGCATGCTCTACCTCGGCGGCAGCAACCAGGCTTTCAGGAGCACGGACGGCGGCGACCACTGGCAGAACGTGTCCACCGGTTTCGCAGACGGCGGACTGGCCAACGCCGTTCTCGCCGACCGTTCGTCCGCGGACGTGTACATGGGTTCCGAAGCCGGATTTTTCAAAAGCACGGACGGCGGACAGACCTGGTCCGCCTCGGACGCGGGCATTCTGTCGGCCACCGTCACCGCCGTGGCATGCCGGCCGTCGAACCAGAACGAGGTGTACGCCGCCAGGCAGAACCTGTTTTTATGCAAAACGCAGAACGCCCTGGGCAAGGCTTCCGACGGTCAGGCCGTTCCGTGGGAAAAAATCTACCGCATTCCCAACTGCGATTCGTACAGCATCAAGACCGTCCTGTTCGATCCGGTCGAGGCGAACACGCTTTATCTGTACAAGGAATTCGGCTGAGGCGGACCGAGGCTCATCGTGAGCACGACGGGCGGGTCCGCCTGGGATGAAATCAAACTGAATGTGCCGCTGTACGGCCAGATGGTACATGGTTCCATTCTGATCAGCGGAAGGAATTTCGATGCCCCGAACACCATGGCCGTATATAAGACAACCGACCAGGGCCTCTCATGGCAGACCAGCCTGTTGACCACCGAAGGCATGGGATGCGCCTATGCCCTGGCCGTCCATCCCGCGGACAAGAACATCCTGTTCGCGGGGGGCGGTGAAGTCGTATCCGGAGGAGAAACGTTCGCCTTATTCAAGTCCACGGACGGGGGATCGGGCTGGGTCAGAACCGGCCTGACGGGGAGCGGCAGCATACGGTCCATTGTGTTCGATTCCAGGAACGCCATGCGTATGTACCTGGGTACTTCACTGGGAGTCTACTCGAGCACGGACGGCGGCGAGAACTGGCAAAAACCGGCCTCCTCCTTCTACATCTACTGCCTGCTGTCCGATCCGGACACGGGCCTGAAGGTTTGGGCGGGAACGGGGAGCGGCGTCAGCGTCACCACCGACGGAGGACTGACCTGGTCCGATGCGGGTTCGGGACTGACGAACATCATCGTGCAGTGCCTGGCATACGATGCGGCGGACCGTTGTCTGTTCGCCGGCACGATAGGCGGCGGCGTGTTCAGGCTGTCCGGTGCATCGGGTGTGGTGGACGAACACCATGCCGGGCAGCCCGGTATGTTTGTTCTGCATCAAAATTGCCCCAATCCGTTCAACGGAACCACCGAGATTCTATACGGTGTTTCAAACGCGGGCAAGGTTCGCTTGGACGTGCTGGATATACAGGGTAAAATGATAAGACGTCTCGCGGACGGGACCGAACCGGAGGGCGAAAAGCGGGTGGTCTGGAACGGGATCGACGAAGCTGGAAGGGCCGTGCCCAGCGGCGTGTATCTCATCGTACTTACGACAAGGGGGGGTGTGATGTCGATTCGAAAAATGGTTTGTATGAAATGAACCGGCACAAAACTTAAACGGCGGTATTTTTAAAAAGGGGGATCGAATGAAAAGGAAAAATTTCGCAGGGTTCCTGCTCTTCTATCTCTTATTCTCCTCCTCATCTCTGCCGGGGAGCGAATCCGCCGGCCATAAATCGTTTTCCGGCCTGAACGGCGCGAACGATACCTATCAGATTCTGTCGGCATCCTGGTCAGATCCGGTTGACCTTGACGGCGATGGTATTCCAAGAAACAGCTACCTGTGTTTCATCGTGACCTGCGATCAGAGCGGAACGAAAACGTTGTATGCGAAAATTTATTACAGGTTGGCGACTTTAAAAATGTTTGTGGAATATATCACAACACCGAATTTTACCATCACCGGCCGTCAGGCAAGCCTGAAACCGCAAAAAGTCCTGATCGGCTGGCCCAACACGGTTTTGGGCCCAGGAACATACGATTTTGCGATCGATATATTTTTAGAGAACTCAAGGTCCGTCGTTGCATCCCTGGGACCTGCGGATGATGTTGATTTGAACAATCAGAAATTTCAGGACAAGCCAATGGATGGCGACTGGCCTTATGTTTATTTGAAGAGTGTCGATACCCATCTATATCAAGGTGCATGCGCATGTTCAAGGAAACCCGGGAAATCCCATGGGTATTTTTCAATCGGACAATTATTCTATCATTGGAACCGAAACGGGCGACGCCGTCCATTTCCCGGCGGGAGTTACTCCCGAACTCGACCATGAAAGTTATTATTTTGAGATGGAAATGTGGCCGTCATGGTACGCAACGATTTACCCGCTCGCGTTTGCCAATCTGATGGGGGTTCAAAACGGCCACGATCAAAAATTTGAGAATGCCGGTCAAGATCCGGGTGGAAGCATTATCATAGACGATCCCGGCGACCAGCCGTCCGGAATTCCCGGGGCGTTTCGAATCATGAACAATTTCCCGAATCCTTTCAATATGTCCACTCGTTTTCAATACCGGATTCCGAAAGAGACGGACATCCATCTGGATGTGATCGATACGAAGGGCCAAAAAATCAGGAATCTTGTCGACGAACGAAAACCCGCGGGGTGTCACGAAGCGGTTTGGAACGGCAAAAGCGATGCAGGTGAGATTCAGGAAAGCGGGATGTACTTGCTTTTATTGACCGGCGAAGACGGTGTTCATGCAAGGAAGGTGATACTGGCCAAATAATCTGCCTGCTGTTTCACCATGTCGGGACACGGTTATTCGGACGGCGTCGCGGGACGTCCTGTTCCAAATTCAAACAAGGATGGCTGGATGAAACTTGTCGCATGCTTGGTTGGTGCCATTTTCATCGCATCAACCGCCGTGAACGTAAAAGCCTCCGACGGCCTG
>JBFZEN010000245.1:0-2511 GCA_041306805.1 bacterium | reverse complement strand
GACAGGCGCATGCGGTTCAGCACCGAGTGATAATCTGCGGAACCGAGAAAACCGGTGAGCGGACTGAAGGCGCCCGAGGCTATCATTTCCAAATCCGTGGCTTCACGCCCGGTCAATTGCCATGATTTCATTTGACCGGTTCTTTGGATGAGGTCGCGGGCCGATGGGAAATCGGCATACCGGTTCACGAGCTTTCCGCCGCGGGGCATGGCGCTCATCCATTCTCCCCGGATTCCGGGGGATCCTTCACCCGGCCGGCGGGAATCCATCCTTCCGTTTCCAAAAACCGGATGATCCGGGCGACGCCCTCATCCACGGAAAGTTCATGCGTTTCGATCACGAGTTCCGGACGCTCCGGACTTTCGTATGGAGCCGACACGCCCGTGAACTGCGCGATCTCTCCCGTTCTGGCCCTGCGGTACATGCCCTTTTGATCCCTCGATTCGCAGACGTCGATCGGGCAGTCGCAGAAAATTTCGACGAACCGGCCGCTTTCGACGAGGCGGCGCGCCCGGTTCCTGTCGTCCCGGTAGGGAGAAATGAACGACGTGATCGCGATCAGCCCGGCGTCGCTGAACAGTTTCGCCACCTCCCCGATGCGCCGTATGTTCTCGGCCCTGTCTTCGGGCGAAAACCCGAGGTTGCTGTTCAGGCCCAGGCGTATGTTGTCGCCGTCGAGGACCATGGCGGCGACGCCCCTGGCGTAAAGCGCGGCTTCGAGGCCGAAGGCCAGGGTGGATTTTCCCGAGCAGGGCAGGCCGGTGAACCACAGCACGCCGGACCGGTGCCCGAACATTCTTTCCCTGTCCGCGCGCCCGATCGAACCGGCCTGCCGGACCACGGATAATGTCTTCGTTTCTTTCATGCGTTCAATATCATCGGTTATTCTTGGAATAGAAGCCAGGCATGGCTGGAGTAGCTTTCCACGATCAAAAGCAGCGTCCCCCAGTCCAGCGGGCTTAAAGTGCGGTCGGCCATGGCGGCGTCGAACACGCTCGACTGGTGCACGGGGAATGCCGGGTCGATTTCCACATCGGCCGGCCTTCCTTTATACAGCACTCCGGCAGCCGCCATCAATCCGTCCGCCCGGCTTTTATGGTTATCGAGGAGTTCGGTGATCTCCTTCCTGTTCCTGGCGATTTCCTGCCTGATCAGGCTCAGCGCGAACGGCGTCATTCTTTTTGGACACCCCTCTGATAGCCCCGGGCTATCAGGCTTTCTATGGAGGTCACCGTATATTCTTCGTCCTCATGCGGAACGAGTCGCCGACCCAGGCGCCCGTCCACGGGGGGCTCTTGGCTATGCCGAGCCCCTCGCCCGTGATCATGGTCATCTTGAACACGCGGGAAATCTCCCTGTCGTCGTTGCGATACCCCGCGGCCCATATGGGCAGCCCCCACTGTATGGGTTCGCCGAAAATGTTCTTCTTGGCCGCGACCCAGTTGCCCGCGATGCGCACCTGCACCGTGGTTTGCGATGGATCGGTTTCATTGAAATATTTCACGCACGCGGCGGTCAGCTCGGCCGCGTTGCCCGGTCCCGAAAAAGCGGCGAAAGGCCCGGGGAACTGGGCGCTGTCCATGGCCGTTTCCATGTCCGCCTTGGATTTCACGCGCAGGGCCGCGATTTTCGCGATCCAGTCCTTGACCTCCTGGTCCGCGGGGTTGAACTTGAGGGCCAGCCTGAGCTTCTCGTCCGCCTGCGCGTACCTCTTGTCGCGCTCGGTATCGGCCGTGAAAGTTTCGACTCTATCGAGGTTCTGTATGGCGGCCGCGAGTATCTTTTTCGCCTCCAGCTTCGGCGCCTCCTCCAGATTCATCAGGCCGTCGGACAATTCCTCGAAGCATTCACCCGCCGGAGGCGAAGGCCTCGGATTCTTCGGATTCCTCAACTGCTCCATCTTGTCGTCGATTCCGTTGCGTTCGCGCCCGTATTTTTTGGAAAAGGCCTCCACCCGGGTCCTGACCGCGGGGGCCTCTGACCGAAGCGCGTCAATCTGGGCCAGCACCGCGTCCGCGTTGCGATCGGAGTAGATCACGCTTTTCACGTGCGTCGGAATGACCTCTTCGAGCCGGGGGATGAAGCCCTTGTGAAGGACGACGATGGCCGTCCAGTCGGCCGTCGCCTGGTCCGGCCCCGCCGGTGCCGCCTCGGCAGCGGCCGCAGCCGGCGCGGGAGCCGCGGCTCCGCCGCCATAGATATTCACCAGCCTTTTGTACTTGCTGTCAAGCGCGCGGAGTTCGATGCAATCCGGGTCCATGGACCGTATCTTTTCTATCTTGGCGTGTATCGCGGCGACGGCGGTTTTGGCCGCGGCCTTGTCGGACATGTTCTCGACTTTCCGGATATCCGCGTTGACCTCTTTGGCCAGGGCCTTGGCATCCACAGGTTGAGCCCCCTCAGCCAGGGAGAGGCATATCAGGGAAAGAGAAAAAGCCGTTGCACCGATTGTAAAAAGCGAACTCATACCTTTCTCCTTCTTTCCAAAAGTGGAGCCCGCCTTTAAGGTGG
>JBFZEN010000244.1:0-6504 GCA_041306805.1 bacterium | reverse complement strand
GAGGCAGGCGAATCCCGCCCGTGAAAACGCCTTCTGAACGCGTCTGGATGAACGCGAGGAAATGACGTACGCATTGCCTTCCTGGACCAGGTTTTTAAGGTAGGGATTGTCGATGCAGGCGCGCTCCGGATCGCGTATTTCCGTTCCCCAGAACTCCACCAGACGCGGCTTGTTCAGGCGCGCGATATAGGCGAGGTCCCGGTTGAAGGGAATGGGACTCAGGGTGTAATGCCAGTGAACCACATCGGCCCAGCGAACCGCCGCATGGAAAGCCGAGAGCCAGCCGCATGCCTGCCGGCCCGTTCGGCATGGATTTTTCCAAAAGGGGCGGCCGATGACGTGGCTCTCGATTCCTCCGCCGTCCTGAATGTCCACATTATTCAAAACCAGCCCGCGGGCCTCGACTCCGATTTCGCGGAGCCCCCGGACCGTGATGCTGATCTGGGAGGCGATGTTGTAGGGAAGATGGAGAACGCGCATGAAAAAGCCGCTTTCAGGGAATGAAGGAAAGAAGGGCTTGCACTATTCTGTCCTGCTCGAATGACGTGAGTCCCGCATAGATGGGCAGGGCCAAAGCGGTCTGGTCGGCCAGGCTTGCGTTGGGGAAATCCCCCGGCATCCAGCCGTACCGGTCGCGGTAATAGGAAACGCCGGCCATGGATTGGGCTGCCTGCACGGCCGCGATGCCGTTTTCATGCAGATGGAAGAACAGCCTTTCACGCGCCTTTTCGGAGGAATCAAGGCTGTCCGTCTTAAGCCGGATGACGAAAGACTGATGGGCGTGTTCGAAACCTTCCGCCACGGCCTGCAGAACAAGCCATGGGATGCCGGACAACTGCGCGCGGTATCTTTCGGCGGTCTTCTTCCGCATCCCGAGAATGTCCGGCAGTTTTTTGACCTGCTCGAGTCCTATGGCCGCCAGAACGTCCGGCATTTTGCAGTTGTAACCGGCCTGCCGGTAATCGGGCAGAACGTACAACCTGTCCTGGTGGCGTTTCCACGCCTGCGTGTCCGCCCCGTAATTTCTCAGGCTGGCGACCATGGCGTCGATTTCAGGCTGATCGGTCAAAACCATGCCGCCTTCGCCCGTGGTGATCAGTTTTCTGGGATGAAAACTCAGAATGGCGGCCGCCCCGAAAGTTCCGGCCTGCCTGCCCCGAATGCGGCCGCCCAGGCCAAGCGCCGCGTCTTCGATCACCCGGATGCGGCCGGACGGAACGGCTTTCATTATTTCCTGCATGGGCGCCGGCAATCCGAAAGGATGAACGGCCACCACGGCCTTTGTTTTTTCCGTCACGGCCCGCGCCAGTTCTCCGGTATCCATGGCGTATGTATTCGGATCGATGTCCACGGGAACGGGTTTTGCGCCGATTTGTTCGATGGGATTCAGGGAGGCCACGCAGGTGAAAACCGGAACGATGACTTCGTCCCCCGCCTTGATGCCGCAGGATGACAGCGCCAGCAGCAGGGCGCTTGTGCCTGAATTGACGGCCCTGGCGTATCGCACGCCCACGAACGAGGCCATTGCCTTTTCAAATGCCTCACACACCGGGACGGCCGATATCCAGCCGCTCCTCAAAACCCGGACGACGGCATCCTCTTCCATGGCGTCCAGATAAGGTTTGGCGACGGGAATCCGTATCATGCGGCGCCCGGTGGTTGAAACAGGATCCCCGCTGTTCGTAACGGGAGATTCATGAAATGGTCAGGCATCGTTTTTCATTTTTCCCGAAAGAATGCTCCGCCAGTCGACGGGAACGGGCACGGCTCTGACGGGTTTGGCCGGGTGACCGAATGCCAGCATACCGGCGGGAATGTCGTCGAGCACGAGCGAACCCGCGCCGACCACACTGCCTTCGCCCACCACCACTCCGGGACCGATGATGCATCCCGTTCCCACGAAGGCGCGCTCACGCACCGTGACGCAGCCTGCCGTTCTCACCCCCGGCGAAAGATAAGCCCCCCTTTCGATCAGGCTGTCATGGTCGACCGTCGTTCCCGTGTTCACCACGGCATCGTTCTGAAGCGATGTGCCGCTGACCACGACGGCGCCCGGACCCAGAAAGACGTTGGTTCCCAGAAGCACCCCGTCCATGACCACGGCCGAAGGATGGACGGCATTGATCATTTCCGCGCCGAGCGACCTGATCGCGTCGGCAATGCGGACACGGGCGTCATTGGCCCCGATGGCGACCGCCATGGACGCATGGCCGGGGATATGGCTTCTCACCCATTCCATGCCCGCGTATACGGGCAGGCCGGCGACCAGCCCCCCCTGCAGGCGCGCATCGTCGTCCGCGAATCCGGCGACTTCTACGCCCGCAGCCCGCAGCACGTTCAAGATCACGATGCCCTGCCTGCTTGCGCCGAAAATCACGGCCTTCGTTTTCATTCGGTTTTTCCGTTTTCGAGCAGAGACCGGATTTTCGCCGCCGCATCCGCCTGCTGGCTTTCCGTCAAACTCTCGAACAGGGGAAGAGTCAGGGCCCTCGCGAAAACGTCATCCGAAACGGGGAAATCCCCTTTTTTATACCCGTAACGGCTCCGGAAATGGGAAACCATGGGCATATGCCATGTCCCGATGGCGGTTTCGACGCCGGCTTCCTTCAGCTTCCGTATCAATTCACCCCGTTCGACCGCTGGGGCCTTCGGGAGCAGGACCACATAAGACTGGTAAACATGGGTCTCGGCTCCCCTTCTGGCGGCGGGCATGACGAGTCCCGTCCCTTCGAGCAACTGGCCGTACCGTGACGCCAATTTCCTCCGGACGGCAAGAATCCGGTTGAACTTGGCCAGTTGCGTGCGTCCCAGCGCGGCCTGGAATTCCGTCATCCTGTAATTGAACCCGGGCATAATGAAATCGGGATCCTTCGAGTCGGGATCCAGCCCATGGTTGCGCAGCGCCCTGGCCGTTCTGGCTAAGGCCCCGTCGTTCGTGGCGATCGCGCCTCCCTCGCCCGTGGTAACGGCTTTACGCGGGTGGAAACTGAAACAGCCGGCCTTTCCCCAGGCCCCGGCGGCCCTGCCGTTCAGCGCGGCGCCCAGCGAACAGGCCGCGTCTTCGATGACGGGCAGCCCGAAACGCCCGGCAATCGATTCGATTTGCCTCAAGTCGGCGATCTGGCCGAAAATGTCGGCGGCCAGAACCGCCTTGAACTGTCCGCCAGATTCCAGGACTTCGCCCAGACGGGCGGGATCCATATTGAATGTATCAGGTTCGATGTCCACAAAAACGGGCTCGGCCCCGCACAACTCGACCGCATTGGCCGTTGCGATGAACGAATAGGCGGTGACGGCCACCTTGTCTCCCCGCCCTATTCCAAGGGCCAAAAGCGACAGATGCAGCGCCGCCGTGCAATTGCTCACAGCGACGGCATGCCGCACCCCGACCATGCCGGCCAGCATTTTTTCAAAAGCGGCCACCTGTTCCCCTTGAACAAGACGGCCGGAAATCAGCGTTTGCCGGACGGCCGAGAGATCATCTTCTTCAATGGAGGGAACGGTCAGGCGGATCATGCGGTACGGCCCCTGTAGAATTCGGCGGTGCGGAGTATGCCGTCATCCAGGTCCACCTTGGCTTCGAATCCGAGCACCTCCCTGGACTTTTTCAGGGAAGGAATGCGCAATTCCACGTCCACGTAATCCTTGTGAGTGAAAACGATCGAAGACCGGGAATGGAGCACGCGCACCACGGTGTTGGCCAGCCCGTATATCGTGGTCACGGCCTTCTGGTTGCCGATGTTGAACGATTCCCCCACGGCGCCGGGATGCGTCAGAACCAGAAGGACGCCGTCAATCATGTCGTCCAGATAGCACCAGGCGCGGATCTGGGTGCCGTCGCCGTGGATTTCAAGCGGCTCGTCCCTGACGGCGCGCTGGATGAAGGTGCGAAGCGCGCCTTCTCCGACTTGTCCCGGGCCGTATATGTTGAACGGCCGCACCACCACGGTCGGGAGCTTGAATTCCTGGTAATAGGCAATGGCCAGATGCTCTTCCGCCAGCTTGGAAACCGCGTACGTCCAGCGGGCCTCCCCTACCTTGCCGATTTTGGCCTGGTCCGATTCGGCGGAACGGAAAGCCTGCTGTCCGAACACTTCGCTCGTCGAGAAACACACCACGCGTTCGCAGCGGCCGTGCCTCTTCGCGGCCTCGAGCACGTTGGCCGAACCGATGAAGTTCACCCGTATGGTCGAGACCGGACTCTTGATCACGGTGTCGATACCGGCGATGGCCGCGCAATGGACCACCAGGTCGGCGTTTTTCATGGCATGGAAAAGCGAATCGAAATCCAGAATGTCGCCCTGGATGAAGGTCAGGTTCGGATGTTCCCCGTATTCCCTGTCTTTCAGGGCGTTCCGAGTCAGATTGTCGTACACCACGACCTTGTTCTTCTGAATGAGACGGCCGATGAGGCTGGACCCGATAAAGCCGGCCCCGCCCGATATAAAAATGGTCTTGTCGTTTATCATGGGATAAACATAAATTTTTTTTTGATTAAAATCAATATAAATCTGGCCTGCCGGCTTGTGTTTTAAACGGTTATTTCGTATTTTAACCTGATTTGTTCATGGGAATGTTTTTCAGAACTCAACCCGGATTGACCATATGCCCCTGGGCTCAAAAACCGGCGAATTGGCCGCTCTTCTTACCGCTTTTTTCTGGACCTTTTCGGCTTTGTCCTTCGAATCGGCCAGTAAACGCGTCGGTTCCATGCCCGTGAATCTGCTCCGGTTGTTCGTGGGATTCGTTTTTTTAAGCACATTCTGCTGGATCGTCCGCGGCCGCGTTCTGCCGTTTGACGCTTCGCCCCACTCCTGGTTCTGGCTTTCACTGTCGGGCTTGATCGGATTTGCCTTCGGAGATCTTTTTTTATTCAAGGCTTTCGTGGTTTTGGGATCCAGAATTTCGATGCTGATGATGGCTTTGGTTCCGCCGCTCACGGCCGGGCTGGGATGGCTGTTCATGAAGGAAACGATGACCTGGGTCGGCGGAATGGGCATGGTGCTGACCGTGGGGGGCATTGCGCTTGTCATTCTCAAACGCGGCGCCGCGGAAAAACCGATACAAATAGTCCACTCCCTGAGCGGATTGGGATATGCATTCGGCGGGGCCGTCGGCCAGTCTGCCGGTCTCATTTTGAGTAAAATCGGCATGGGGCAGTACAATGCGTTCGCCTCTTCCCAGATCAGAATTCTGGCCGGCATGGCGGGGTTCACCGCGCTTTTCTTCCTTCGGTCTTCCTGGCCGCGGATCTTTTCCGCTTTGAGGGATAAAAAAGCGGTTGCCCAGCTTTCCATCGGGGCGTTTTTCGGTCCTTTTCTCGGCGTATCCTTTTCCCTGCTCGCGATAAAAAACACGACCGCCGGAATCGCCTCTACCATCATGGCCATCGTTCCCGTGCTGATCATACCTCCGGCCGTCCTTTTTTTCGGGGAAAAAGTCAATTCCAGGGAAATACTCGGCGCCATCATCGCCGTGCTGGGCGTGGGTATTTTATTTCTCGGCTGATCTGCAGGAAGACGACGGCGCGCCTTTATCAATCTTTAATAAACATTTCCCTTGACTCCCGTCCCTTTTTTGAGTAATTTTCCGCCTGTTCGAATGAAAAATGGATAAAACAGAAACTTATGGACGAAAATCCACCGCTTTTCAACCGCATAAAAAAGCTCATTTTAGGTCGCCGCCGCAACCTCGAAGATCAGGGTATTTTTCACAAATTATCATTGATTGCTTTCTTCGCCTGGATAGGCCTTGGAGCCGACGGGATATCTTCGTCCTGTTACGGCCCGTCCGAAGCCTTCCTGGTTCTGGGACAGCACCATTATCTGGGCATTTTCGTGGCGCTGGGAACCGCCCTGACCATTTTCGTCGTCAGCAGCAGTTATTCCCAGATCATTGAACTTTTCCCGTCGGGCGGCGGAGGATACCAGGTGGCCTCCAAATTGCTATCGCCGTCCATGGGTATGCTGGCCGGCTGCGCCCTGCTGATCGATTATGTGCTCACCATTGCCGTTTCTATTTCGAGCGGCGCCGACGCGCTTTTCAGTTTTCTGCCGGTTTCATGGTATCCCTACAGGCTTACATTCGCATTGTCCTGCACCGTCGTTTTAATGCTCATGAACATGCGGGGCGTCAAGGAATCCGTGCTGCCGCTCGTCCCGATTTTCATCACTTTTATCATCACCCACGGCATATTGATCGTTTACGCCCTGGCAACCCATTTCACGGCATTGCCCGAAGTGGCCGTAGCCATTTCAACGGACGTGCAGACCACTGGCAGCGAACTGGGATTCCTTGGAATGCTGCTGCTGATCCTCAAATCGTACAGCATGGGGGCCGGAACATTCACGGGAATCGAGGCCGTCAGCAACGGCATGCCCATACTCAGGGAACCCCGTGTGAATACCGCCAAACGCACCATGAAATATATGGCATGGTCCCTCGCCGTCATGGTCATGGGATTGATGATTGCCTATCTGCTGTTCCGGGTGGAACACGTTCCCG
>JBFZEN010000243.1:0-6434 GCA_041306805.1 bacterium | reverse complement strand
CCGTCGCGGCCAAGGAGGCGGGAATCGGGAAGGAATTCCTCCTCTCCGTGGACTCCTGGGGGCGCGGACAGAAACCGCCTGCCGTCAGGCGCGCCCTGAAGGGCGCGCGCGTCCAGACGGTCCGCCACGAAACCGGCGCCAATGCGGTCTGCAGGGAAGACTGCCTGCTCGTCCGGTTGGAATACGGGCGCGCCGTATACGGCTTGCTGGGCATTTCGATGTCCGAAGGATTCCGGGCCGACCCCGAGGAGATCACGCTGATCGAAGAGCTGTCAGACGACATTTCATTCGCCCTTCACGGTCTCGCCCTTGACAAAAAGCAGAAGGAAACCGAAAGGGCCCTTTTTGAAAACCAGCGCGTCCTGTCGACCCTGATGAGCAACCTTCCCGGAATGGCCTACCGCAGCCGGAACGACAGGCAATGGACAAAGGAATTCATCAGCGAGGGATGCAAAGCCCTGACCGGATACGCCGCGGAGGATTTCATCGGCAACCGCACCGTTTCCTACATCGAGATCATCCATCCTGAAGACAAGGACAGGGTGTGCCTGGAAATTCAAAACGCCATCCGAATGAAAAAAGCGTTCCGGACCGTCTACCGCATCCGCACCGCTTCCGGCAAATGGAAATGGGTATGGGAACAGGGACGGGGCGTCGTTTCCGAGAACAAGGCGGCGCGCATCGAGGGGTTCATCGCGGACATTTCAGACCAGAAGAAAATGGAAGAGGCGTTGGCCGTCGAACGCGACCTGCTGCACACGCTGATGGACAATATCCCCGATTCCATTTATTTCAAGGACCAGGAAACACGGTTTATCCGCATCAACCAGGCCAAGGCCCGCTCGCTGATGCTGGCCAGCGCCGATGAAGCCATCGGCAAAACCGATTTGGATTTCTTCAAGAGGGAAACGGCCGAGTCCCGGTACCGGGACGAACAGGAAATTCTCAGGAAGGGTATTCCCGTCATCGGAAAAGTGGAGCGGAACGTCCGGGAAGACGGGCGGGCCTGGTGGGTCTCTTCGACCAAGGTGCCCATCCGCGACGCTTCGGGAGCCGTCACGGGCATCGTCGGCATTTCAAGGGACATCACCCTGCTCAAGGAAACGGAAGACAGGCTCCGCCGGACCGCGGAGGATCTCGAGCGCGCCATTGCCGGCCTGAAACGGGCCAACGCCGAACTGGACCAGTTTGCGCGGGTATCGTCGTCTGATTTGCAGGATTCGCTGCGCACGATCGCCAATTACCTGCAGTTGCTCGACTGGAGAACGGGCAGCCGGCTTCAGGAATCCGAGCGTGAATTCATCCGGTTCGCGCTGGACGGCGCCGAAGAACTTTACCGGCAGCTCAACGACATACAGGAATACTTCAAGATCGGACCGGGCGGAATGGCGTTCACCCGGGTCCGTCTCGGCGACTGCGTCTCGGAGGTGCTGAAGCGCTACCGCGCGTCGATTGAACAGGAAGGCGCCGAAGTGAGTTGCGGGCCGTTGCCGGTGGTGCGGGCCGACGCGAACCAGATGCACCAGCTGTTCCGGCATCTCGTCGGAAACGCCCTGAAATTCAGGAGCGACCGCGCGCCCCGCATCCTGGTGCGGTCGCGTGAAGACGACACCGAGTGGGTCATCTCGGTTCAGGACAATGGAATCGGGATTGATCGGCAGTACCATGAAAAGATATTTCTCATTTTCCAGCGGCTGAATGCCCGGGAACGGTACCGAGGCACGGGAATCGGGCTTTCCATTTGCAGAAAAATCGTGGAATGCCACGGGGGCAGAATATGGGTGGAATCAGCGCCCCTGAAGGGAGCCACATTCTCGTTTTCGATTCCCAAACCGGAACGGCCCGCAAAACAGGAAACGGCATGAACGAAATCAAATGAAGGAACATCCGGACATCATGAAAAAACGCCAGGAAGCCATGAAAATCCTTCTTGTCGAAGACAACCTCGCGGACATCCGCCTCACCCAGGAAGTCTTCAGGGAAGGGCAGATTCCCAGCGAGCTTTTTACGGTGAAGGACGGGGAAGAAGCCATCGATTTCCTGAGGCGCCGGGGAAAGTACGCAGGCGCTTCGAGGCCCGACCTGGTGCTGCTCGACCTCAACCTTCCCAAAAAAAACGGAAAGGAAGTTTTAAGGGAAATCAAATCGGACAAGAATCTGGCTCCCATACCCGTGATCGTGCTGACGACTTCGAAGGCGGAGGAAGACGTCTGCCGTTCCTACGATCTGCACGCCAACTGCTTCATCACCAAGCCGTTCGATCTGGATCGTTTCATCGCCGTGGCCAGAGCCATCGAACATTTCTGGTTCCGGATCGTCCAGCTGCCGCGTCCGGCCGGAGGACAGACATGAATGATTTCGATTTCGGGAAGCCCATTGACATTTTGCTGATCGAAGACAACCCCGGCGACGTGCGGTTGACCATGGAGGCTTTCAGGGAAGGGAAGGTGTTCAACAACCTGCACGTGGTGAGCGACGGGGAGGAAGCGGCGGATTTTCTCAAAAGGAAAGGGGCGTTCGCCGATTCTCCGCGGCCCGATCTGATTCTGCTCGATTTGAACCTGCCCAAAAAAGACGGCAGGGCCCTGCTTGCCGAGATCAAGTCCGATCAGGATCTGAGGCGCATCCCCGTGGTGGTTTTAACGACGTCGAAAGCCGAGCAGGACATTCTGCGTTCATACGATTTGCACGCCAACTGCTACATCACCAAACCCGTGGAGCTGGAGGAGTTCATCACCATTGTCCGGAACATCGAGAGTTTCTGGTTGTCCATCGTCAAATTGCCGCAGACCGAATGAAGCCTGAAAAAGTCCAAATTCTGCTTGTTGAAGACAACCCGGGAGACATGAGGCTGCTGAAAGAATACCTCAACGAAGCCTCGGCACGGAGCCTGGACACGTACAAAATCGTTTTCGAATTCGCCGGCGCCGACCGCCTCGACCGGGCCAGGGAATGGATGCAGTCAAACCGGGCCGATGTGGCGCTCCTCGACCTGTCGCTTCCCGACAGCCACGGTCTTGAGACCTTCGACCGGTTCCACGCCATCGCGCCCCACCTGCCCATCATCGTGCTTAGCGGCCTGAACGACGGAACCACGGCCATTGAAGCGGTCCGAAAAGGGGCCCAGGACTACCTGGTGAAGGGGGAGGTCAGCGCCTCCCTGCTGTTGCGGTCCATCCGGTACGCCATTGAACGGAAAAGGAACGAGGAGGAGGCTTTGAAGGCGGGTTTGCGCCTGAATGAACCGGGAAGCGCCGGCGGGGACGCTTTCTCATCCTTCGAAGAGCAGATGCGCGCTTCCATGGCGTCCGTACGCCGGAACATTTCCAGGTGCATTGAAGGCGATGCGGGCGAAATGAACGAAAACCAGATCCAAATGCTGCGGCAGGCCCTCGACGCCGTCGAAGAATTGAACAGGCATTGCCAGGAGGCGGGACGCGCCGGAAAAGTCCGGCCGGCCTGAAAAAAAAGGAAATTTTCGAAGAAGATCATTATATTACGATATGAGGAGAATGACAGGAATGAAACAGGGCGAAACATTGATCAACAACGAAATTCCCATTCTGGTCGTCGAGGACAGCATCACCCAGGCCCAGCACCTGCGGTACGTACTCGACCGTTTCGGCTACCCCGTGACGATCGCCCACGACGGAAAAGAGGCCCTCCTGCGCATCGAAGAGAGGAAGCCGTCTCTCGTGATCAGCGACGTGATGATGCCCGGAATGGACGGTTATGAATTGTGCAGCAGAATCAAGTCGAGCGACGCGCTCAAAGACATCCCCGTCATTCTGCTCACCTCCCTGAAGGATCCGCGCGACATCATCAAAGGATTGGAATGCGGAGCCGATCATTTCATCACCAAGCCCTACAAGGAAGACTTCCTGCTTTCGCACATCCAGTACATATTCGTAAACCGTGAATTGCGCCAGTCCTCCATGGCCGACCTCGGCATCGAGATCTTTTTCGCGGGCCGCAAGCATTTTCTGACCTCCACGCGCATCCAGATTCTGGACCTGCTGTTCTCGACGTATGAAGCCGTTCTGCAGAAAAACTTCGAACTCGAACGGGTGAACCTGGAATTGAAACAGTCCATGGAAACCATCAAAACGCTGAGCGGATTGATTCCGATCTGTTCCAATTGCAAGAAAATACGCAACGACGACGGGTATTGGCAGCAGCTGGAAGAATTCATCAAGGAACACTCGGACGCCGAATTCACCCACGGGCTGTGCCATGAATGCGAGCAGAAAATATACGCCAAATTCTTCAAAAAAGGCAAGGATGCGAAAAAAAACTGACCCCCCGGGCTGCACGGGGCCGGACGCACGCCATGAAAAACATCCAGAGACGCAAAGTACTGTTCATTGAAGGGAACGAGCCCTACCGTAAAACTCTGGCCAAAAGGCTGGAGGGAGCCGGTTTCGACGTGGTGACGGCGCGGGACGGCCTTGAAGGACTGAAGGCGGTGCGCAAGGAAAATCCGGACCTGGTCATTCTCGACATTCTGCTTCCGGGCCTGGACGGGCATAAAATCTGCCGGATGATCAAATTCGACAAGAAACTGGGCCACATTCCGGTTATCGTATTGACTTCGCGCGACCTGGACGAGGTGGCCGACCTGGCCAAGCAGGTGAAAGCCGACGCCTTCTGCATCAAGACCACCCGGGCGCCGGTTCTGATCGACATCATCCATAAACTGATCGAACGAAATACAAACAGGAATTCACAGGAACCATGACCGCGAACCGGCAGGATGCCGGACCGCGTTTCACAAAAAATGGAGAACATCATGTTCACCGGATTCGCAAAGTGGCTGGGCGGCCAGAAGGGAATACGCCTCGGGTTGTGGGTGGTTCTGGGGTTGCTCGTGCTGTCGGCGCTGACCTCATGGGTCTGGATGCGCGGTGCTTCAGTTCCGGCCGCGACCCGTACGCTGGTCCTCGCCGCTTTCGGGGCCTGTCTCATCATCGCGTCGGGGCTTCTGGCGCTGGTTCCGCGCATCGCGATCCATCCAAGCGAATCCATGATCAAGATGGGCAAATCCATCGTCGAAAAGGACTGCGCGTCGCTCAAATTGGCGCTGAACGAGATGACCCAGGGCAACATGTCGATCCGCATGCAGATCGAATCGAAACCGCTGGCTTCCGTAACGGATCCCGTGCTGAACCGGTTTGTCGGTATCCTCAACGACATTTCGTCGCATCTGCACGATGCGGCCAGGGAGTACAACACCATCACCGACGTGCCCTGCAAACGCCTGTGCTATGTCGGCGCCGACTCATTTCTCGAGGGTTGGCATTGCGGGGAAGCCATGGGCGAACTGCTGCAGGGAAAAGGCCATGTGGGCATCATCGTCGGTATCTTCACGGCCATCAATTCGATTCTCCGACGAAAGGGATTTGAGAGCGCCCTGCAGGAAAAATATCCCGGCATTGCGATTGCGGATGTGCGCGAAGACCATGAAAGCGTCGCGGGGACCTACAAGTGCGCCCAGGACATGATCAAACGGTATCCCCATCTTTCGGGCATGTATATCGCCCACGGCGCCACGCCCCACGGGGCCGCCAGTGCCGTGATCGACGGTAAAAAATCGCAGAAAATCAGGATCGTCACGCACGACATGACGGATGAAACCATGAGGTGCGTCAAAAAGGGCACCATTGCCGCAACGCTCGGGCAGGATCCCTTCGCGCAGGGCTATGATCCGGTGATCCATCTGTACAACCGTCTGGTGGCCGGATGGCAGCCCCCGGCTCCCCGCCTGCTGACGCAGCTCGATGTGGTCACCCAGGCCAATTATTCGCAGTACTGGCAGGAAGGCAAGGGAATGATACAGTCGCAGGTGCTCATGGAGCGCCTGGCCAAGCCGGTGGACCGCCTGCCTGAAAAAACCATCCGGATCGCCGTGCTTGGCAACGAAGGATCCGATTTCTGGAAGCCCGTCAAGGAGGGCGCACTGGCCGCCGCCCAGAGACTGAAACCCCTGAACGCCGTCGTGGAGTGGATTCTTCCAAGCTCCGGCAAAGGACTGTTCAACATCGAGGCGCAATGCAATGGCATCAAGAAGGCCATCAAGGACGGTTACCAGGGCATTGCGGCCGTGGTCTATTACCAGGACATGGTCCCCTTCATCAACGACGCGGTGGACCAGGGCCTACCCGTGGTGTCGTACAACAGCGAACCCTTCAACATGCGCAGTCTGATCTACACGATCATGCAGCAGGCCGAGAGACTGATGGGCCTGAGCGAGAACCTGGCCTCGAACTCGCAGCAGGTCAGCATGACCACGGGGCAGATCAACACCAGCATGAACCAGATCGCCCAGGGGGCGGTGTCCCAAAACACGCAGGTGAAGCAGACCGAGCAGGTTCTCGAGTCGCTTCTCTCGAACATCGACCGGGTGAACCGCGAAGTCAAAGACAGCGCCGCCTCGG
>JBFZEN010000242.1:0-3055 GCA_041306805.1 bacterium | reverse complement strand
GGTGGACACTTCGAAAGCCAGCCCCTTGTCGAGCACCCTGGGACGGAGAAGCTGGATGATGTTTTCGGTCAGGTCCTGCATGTCGAAATCGATGCGTTCGATTTCCATCCGTCCGGTCTCGACCTTGGCGAGGTCGAGAATCTGGTTGATGATGTACAGCAGTTCTTCGCCGTTGATCTTGATGGTGCGGATGAAGTCGAGAAGCTGGTCGGGCAGGTTTTCCTGCAGCAGCAGATCCGAGAAACCGATGATGCTGTTCATCGGAGTCCGGATCTCATGGCTCATGTTCGCCAAAAATTCGCTTTTGGCCCGGCTGGCGGCCAGGGCCAGCTCCTTGCTGCGTTTTTCGCTTTCGTACAGCCTGGCGTTTTCAAGGGCCACGGCGACCTGGTCGGCCAGGGTCTTCATCATGGAGATGTCTTTTTCATCGAAGTCGTTGAGTTTGTTGCTGACCAGGTTCAGCACGCCGAGCAGCTTGTTGCCCGTTTGAATGGGAACGCCCAGTTCCGACTGGGCTTCCGGAATCGGCGACGACGCATCCTTGCGGTTTTTGACATCGCGGTTCACCTGCACGTCGAGCGTGGTGGCTGCCTTCCCCACCAGGCTGTCGTCAAGGCGTTTCCTGTAAAAAGCGGGAATGTATTTGGAATAGGGTCCGGACTGAACCTGCAGGTACAGATCCTGCCTTTGGTTGTCCATGAGCATCAAAATGACCTGAGCGTATTCGTATTCCGAGCCGATGGCGTTGACCACGAGTTTGCTCAGCTCGTTGATATCGAGTGTGGAGGCGGCCTTGCGCGACACCTCATTGATCAGCGACAGCTGGCGCGTGCGTCTCCGCTCTTCCTGCATCAGCCGGGCATTCTCGATGGCCACGGCGGCCTGGCCGGCCAGAATCGTGAGGATGCGCAAATGGGCATCCGAAAATTGATGCAGCCCCGACTTGAGCAGCACCATGATGCCCATGGTTTTGTCTTCGTACTGCAGGGGAACGGCCAGCATGGATTCTTCGACCGGCTTCATGCCCGGTATCACGGGCGCCTTCGGATGCTTGGAGACGTCGCTGATCATTTCGGGTTTGCCTTTGGAATAGGCAAGCCCGATGATGCCCTGACCGACTTCCAGTTTCTCGTTTTCGGAGAGAAGAACCTTGCCGTCCTGCGACTTGCGCTGGCTGTAAAAAACGGGTACCAGAAAACGGACATTGTCGTCAATTCGGTAAATGCGGCATTCGTCGTAGTCGATGAGCCGCTTGACGCCGACCGCGACGGCCTCGGCCACGCCCTCGGGCATCAACGACCGGTTCAGCTTCTCGGATACCTCATTGATGGTCTCGATGGTTTCAAGGGCTTTTCTCAGCTCCTTGTTGGCCTCTTCAAGTTCCTGGTTCCGCTGCACGGCGTTTTCGAACGTCGAGAACAACAGGTCGAGAATCTGCATGCGGTCGGAGGTGATGAAGTGCTTCTGGCCGGCAAAGAAAATCTCGATGCCCATTTCGGTGATGGCGTTGCGGCGGAGTTCCTGGTTGGCCAGGATGTACTGGATGCGCGAAATGAGGAATTGCTCGCTGTAGGGTTTGGTGACGAAGTTGTCGGCGCCCGAAAGAAGACCGCGAATCACGTCGCGGGGATCGACCAGCTGGGTCAACAGGATGACGGGAACGTAATGGAGGTTTTCGTCCTGCCTGATCTGCCGGCAGAGCTCATATCCGTCCATCTCGGGCATCAGAATGTCGCTGATCACGATGGTCGGTTTGTGGGTCTTCATGTATTCCAGGGCGTCGCGCCCGTTCCGCGACACGGTCACCATATAATCGTGTTGTTCGAGGATGTATTTCAGGTGCAGCGCCTGGGTCGGGCTGTCCTCGACGACCAGGATCTCAACACCGAGATTTCTGTTTTTCTTCGACGTTTCCACCAAAATAAATCCTCTCTTTCGAAAACCTCGCCGCTATGCGGACGCCTGGTCGGGCATCACCAGCTGAACGAGTTTTTCGGCAATCTGGTTCGACGGAAGGACATGCTCAGCTCCGCCAAGTCTGATGGCCTCCCCCGGCATGCCGTGAACGATGGAGGTTTCCTTGTCTTGCGCGATGGTGACGCCTCCCTTGCCTCGCAGTATCTTCATTTCCTCCGCGCCGTCCCGGCCCATGCCGGTGCAGAGAACGCAGGTGACCTGATCTTTGTACGACTCGATCACGGACTGGAACATGTATGAAACCGACGGGCACAGGGTGAACTGGGTCGGATTTTTGTCAAGCAGAACCCGCCCGTATTTGTCGATGCCCATCTGAAAACCATCCGGCGCCAGATAGGCGTGCCCGGGCTGAACCATCTCCTTGTTTTCGGCGATACGGACCTGAATGACCGAATTGCGGCTCAGCCAGTCGCGCAGACCCGACAGGAAACCCGTGGCAATATGCTGCACGATGACGATGGGAACGGGGAAATCTTTCGGAATGCCCGACAGAATGGTCTGCAAAACGAGCGGTCCGCCGGTGGACGCACCGATCGCCACCAGCCTGATTTTGGACTGGATTCGGGATGGTCCGGCCTCGACCTTCCCGGGAACGGTCACATCGGTCCGGACATGCCGGTTTTTGGCCCATCGCCTCACGACCTTCACCTGGGACATGAGTTTGACGGTTTGCAGGAGTTCCTTGACGGAGCTGTTGGCGTTGGGATGCCCCATGCCGCGTGGCTTTTCAAGAGCCGCGACCGCGCCGGCTTCCATGGTCCTGAAGGTCTTATCCACTTCTTCGGGATTCCAGCTCGCGCTGACGATGACAATCGGCACCGGATGGGTTTCCATGATCTTCCGCGTGGCTTCGAATCCGTCCATTTTGGGCATGTGAATGTCCATGGTGATGACGTCGGGCTGGTGTTCGGCGGCCATCCTGACGGCCTCCTCGCCGTCCTGCGCCGTCCACACCACCTTAATATCCGCATCGGAGCTTAAAATGTGCTTCAAGTAGCCCCGGATGACGGGAGAATCTTCAGTTATCAGAACTTTAATCATGGATGGATCCGGATTCCCTTAAATGAGCTTGCTGATC
>JBFZEN010000241.1:0-2641 GCA_041306805.1 bacterium | reverse complement strand
CGAAGGCGGATGCCCGGCCGGAGCGGATTCTGGATCTGGGATCAGGAGCCGGTTCCACGCTGTCCGTCATTCCAAGGGGCCGTTTTCGAATCTGTTCTGACAAATCCGAGGGGATGGCGAAACGGTTGAGAGCCATCGATCCGGAATCGATCGTGGTCCGGACGGACGCGTCTTTTCTTCCCTTCCGTGAAGAGGCATTCGATTTTATTTCGGCCGTCGGCCTGATCGAATACATTGAAAACCATGCGGTTTTTCTGAACGAAGTGAAACGCGTGCTCGGCCGGAACGGTCTCTTCCTGGTGACCTTGTCTCCGCACGGTCCGGCCAGTTTTTTAAGGCAGGCACATGGTCTCCGCATTTTTTCCGCGGATCCGGAGGCGTGGGAAGGATTGACTGCCCAATCGGGATTTTCAGTCATTGGAAAAAGCAAGAGCCTGATTCAGCGTCAATATTTGCTCTCGGCCGGCGAGGATTGACCGTCATATGCCGGATCAGGTGAAAAAGCGGATATAGGCATTGGTTGATCTTGAAACCAAGGCCTGGGATACCAAAAATCCCGACCTCTTTCTGTCCATCATCCACGCCGACATGGTTTGGCCGTCGTCGATATCAACACGCTATGGCGCTATAAAGGAGGATCATCAGGACTTCTCCTGGAAAGGCCGTGTCTGTAAAATTTACACCAGATTGTCCACTGGAGAGTGGAAATTAATCTTTCAGACAGGGGCATTTATGGCAATGAGCGAAATGTGAAATATTCTTAATATGATGTGATGTTATGTGATTTTTATTTGTTTTCGATTATTTTTGTGTTACATTGCAACAATTGAGGAAAACATCATGGCCGATCAGGAAACCATACCCAGTCCGATTTACAAGCGTTTGTTTGAACAGTACCGCCAAGCCATCATCGGGCAGGAATTTCCGCCGGGTGCCCGTATCGATTCGATCAACGAGCTTATGCAGAAACACGGGATTTCGCGCGAGACTGCCAAGCTTGTTCTTAAAAAGCTGGCGGAGGAAGGCCTTATTGTCCGGCAGGTGGGCAGGGGCTCTTTCGTTTCGGACGTCGGACCCCGGCAAGGCGTATGGGGCGTCGTGGTGCCCCATTTTTCAGCCCAGATCATGAATCTTCTCACGGGCCTCGAAGACAAGGCGGTCCGAACCGGCCGCATGGTTGAGCCGTTTGTTTCGTACAACAGCTGGAAAGAAGAAATACGGCTTGTCGGCATGCTCGTTCGCAGGCAATACGAGGCGGTGATCGTGGTGCCTACCTTTGACGAGACGGAAACCGCGCCGTTTTACAGAAATCTGGATTCCGGCCGTTCGCTTGTCCTTCTGCTCGACCATACCATGGCAGGTTCCTATTTCGCCTATGTGATACAGAGTTATGATCTGGGGGTGCAACGGGCCGCCCAATATCTGCTCGGACGGTCTCCCGCAGCGCTGGCTTTCGTAAGGAACACGGCATGGACGGGGCGCAATCTGGTTCAGGAACTCATGGAAGCCACGTTTAAAAACGCCGTACAGTCGGTTTCACCTCCCGTTCAAGCCCTGGTGGTGGACAAGCTGCACAGCCTTTCGGCTGAATGGCTCAAGGACAATCGTATCAACGGCATATTCTGCTGCGATGATTTGGATGCAGCGGGAGCAGTAGGCCGGTTGAAGGAATGGGGAATCCGGGTTCCCGAGGAAGTGTCCGTTATCGGTTATGGCAATACGGAACTCATGCGGTATTTTACACCCCCGATCACGGCAATTGACGGGCATGCCTTGGAAATGGCCGAAAAGACCGCCGACATTATTTTTTTGCACGCGTCGGGTCAGGACGTGCACCGGCAGCAGCACGTGATCTTGCCGACCCTGGTCGTACGTGAAACATAGACCCATTTACCATAAATACGAGGTTAAAAACGGTTATGTCAAAGACAATCGAAAAACTCTCCGCGTGCGTTGAAAACGGGAAAATCAACAAAAACGCCGCGTATCCGGCCAGCATGAAAGGACAGGACGGGGCGGATGAAATCACAAGGCAGGCGCTGGAGTCCGGGGTGCCGCCTGCGGACATTCTCAAGGAATGCATGACCGGGATGCAGCGCATCGGGGAGCGTTTTGGAAAGAATGAGGTGTTCGTGCCCGAACTGCTGATGGCCGCGCAGGCCATGAATGCGGTCATGGCGCATCTTAAACCGTTCTTCCAGAGGGGGGAGGTCAAAACCAGGGGTACGTTCGTGATCGGTACGGTGACAGGAGACCTGCATGACATCGGCAAGAAGCTGGTGGCCATGGTCATCGAGGGAAACGGATGGGAGGTGGTCGATCTCGGTGTGGACGTACCGGCGGAAAAATTCATCGAAGCCATCAAGCTCAAACCGGGCTGCATTGTGGGTTTGAGCGCACTGTTGACCACCACCATGGTCCACATGGAAAAAACGACGAAAGCCATCAAGGTTCAATTCCCCGGGGTCAAGATTCTGGTCGGTGGAGCCCCCGTTACCCGTGATTATGCCGCCCAAATCGGAGCGGACGGCTATTCGCCCGATCCGCAGGGAGCGGTGCAGCTGTTGAACCAGATGGCAGCCTGATTGCAGAGCGCACATATGAAATCCTATTCAAGCCTGACCATTCAGAACCCCGACGA
>JBFZEN010000240.1:0-8977 GCA_041306805.1 bacterium | reverse complement strand
CTGTCGCCGGGACCCTGGCACATTTCAGCCGCGAAATCCGGATACCAGTCGAGCGGCGAAACCGCGGTCACGGCCCGTCCGGATGAAATCGGAACGCTGCCGTCGCCGCTGGTGCTGAAGGAGTACGGCAACCGCATCACCGGCACCGTGGTCAACAGCGCGGGCCAGGCCGTATTCGGCGCCGAGGTCAGCGTTAAAAACGGAAGTGTCGTCCAATATTCGGCCACGGATTCGGAAGGCCGGTTTTCGTTTCCCGCCTATGACGGCAGCTGGCTGTTGTCTGTCTCCAAAAGCGGATTCGTTTCCCCGTCCGCCCGGACCATTTCCGTCTCGGGAGGAAAGACGATAACGATTTCTCCCAGCCCGCAGCTGGGAGCGTCGGGCTCGCTCATTTCAGGAAGCGTGACAGACGGGCAGGCCGCCGTGGCCGGGGCCGAGGTGAGGGCCGAGCCGCCTTCAGGTTCGCCCGTGTTCGCGGTTTCGGACGCATACGGCCAGTTCACGGCCGTCGTTTCACCCGGGTATTACGTTCTCTCGGCCGGAAAGGAAGGATTCGCCGCATCGGGGCGGACCGCGGTCACCGTGGGCTCGAATGAAACCGCCACGGGACTGCTGCTGCGGGTGACCGCCGCATCGGGAACGCTGACGGGGCTGGTCACGCTCGACGGTTTTACGCCCCTGGCCGGCGCCGCGGTCCTGATGAACGACAGGACCGCGCTCACCGACGCGGCCGGCCGGTATTCTTTCTCCATTCCCCCCGGGCGCTGCCGCGTTTCCGCCTCCAAAAACGGCTACCTGGGAGGCGATCCGGTCGACATCCGGGCAGGCGCCGGGGCTGTGATAGAGAACGTCGACTTCATTCTCGCGGCCAACGCGAGCCAGATACGCGGGCAGGCTTCCGCGTCGGGCGGTGTGGCGGGCGCCGTCATCAGCAGCGCTTCGGGAGAAACACGGACGGGCGACAGCGGAACCTACACGCTCAACGTGAACGCGGGCACGCACGCCGTCACGGCGTCGAAAACCGGTTTTCAGTCCAAATCCATCCAGGTGGCCGCGGGGCAGGCGCAGGTTCTGGAGGGCAACTCCATTTCGCTCACGTATTACCCCGCCGTCCTGCAGGGAACGGTCAGGGAATATTCCTCCGGAACCGCGCTCATGGGCGTGCGCGTCGAGGCGGTGGACTCCCGGGACGGCCTGTCGACGACCACCCGGGTCGACGGTTCGTACCGGCTCGAACTGGACCCCGATACGAAAGGCGTCACGCTCAGGTTCTCCAAGGAAGGATATGAAACGAAGACCCTGGCCACGGGGCCGCTTTCCGCGGGAAAGGCCTCGGCCTTCGACGCCACGCTCAGGGTTTTCCCCACCGTGCTCTATGGGCGCGTGCTTGACCAGAACAACAAAACCGTCGGCGAGGCGGGCGTGTCGGCCGTAAAAGGCGCGGAGAAGTTCACCGCGGTTTCAGAACCCGGCGGAACGTTCAGGCTGTACCTCCCCGCCGAGGGCGGAACGGTTGCGGTTTCGGTTTTTAAAAAAGGATACGCGTTTCCGCAGGCGTCCGAAAACATCGCCATGGCGCCCGGCGAAAGAAGGAACAGGGACTTTGCCCTTCAGTCGAACTTCGCGCGGCTGAAGGTGAACGTCTCTTCCGTGTCCGAACCTTTCGTTTCAAGGGCGCGGGTGCAGCTAAAAACCGCAGAAGGCCTGGCCGCCTCGCTCAGCGCGGACGAGTCGGGCGCGGCCGTTTTTCCGGACCTGCCGGAAGGCATCTATGATTTATCATCCGGCAAGGCGGGATACAAAGACGAGACCATCACCGGTTTGTCCCTGGCGGCCGGCGCGACCAGGACGGTTTCCATCGCTCTGACGCAGTGCACGGGTTTTCTCGAAGGTCAGGTGTCGGACGGAACAACCCCCCTTTCCAACGCGACCGTCGAGGCGCGGCTTGAAGGCAAGGAGCAGTCGTTCACGCAATCGACCGGCGCAGACGGCTCCTTCAAACTGGACCGCATTCCGCCCGGAAAGTACGCCGTGCAGGTCAGCCTCTCGGGCCATACGTCCGGACAGGATATGGCCGTGACGGCGCCGGCCTCGGGGCTGGTTTTCGTTCTGGCAAAAAACAAGGGCTGGTTCAGGGGAAAGGTGGTCGACAGGGAAACGGGCCAGGGCATTGCGGGCGCCGGACTTGTCGCCAGGGACGGACGCGGCAACGAAGCCCGGGGTTCCACATCGCAGGACGGTTCATATGATTTGACGCTTCTGCCCTCGCTTGATGCGTACACGCTGCAGGCCTACGCGGGCGGTTACGGCGCCGTGACGCGGGCAAACCTCTCCTCGTTGAAGAACGACACAACGGTTTTCAGACTGCAGCGCGTGACCGGGTCCATCCAGGGCAAAATCACAATTAAAGACGCGGGCCTGCCGGCGGCCGGTGCCGCCGTGCGCATATCCGCAGGGTTGACCGCTTACAGGGACACCACGGACGGAAACGGGACTTACCGGGTCCTGAAGCTTCCCGTGAACCAGTACGACGTGACGGTCGAGAAGGCGGGGCATCTGCCGTCGCCTTCGTACAGAACGGTGTCTCTGTGGAGCGGCGGCGACAAGACGGGAATGGACTTTGAGCTCGAGAAGGCCGATCTGGCGCGCATCGCCATTTCGGGTCCCGCGACGCTCGAATCGGGCAAGGCGGCATCGTACGACTATTCGGCAAAGACCGAAGACGGAAGATCCATGTCCATTGCGCCTTTCTGGTCGGTCGATCTGCCCGACGCAGTCGAATCATTCGGCCAGGACGGTGTCCTGGTTCTCAAGGCCGATTTCATCGGGCCGCTGCGGCTCGCACTGAAGGACGTCCGTACGGGAATGGAAGATTCCATTCTGGTCCACGCGGCGGTCATGGCCGGTCCCTCCAATACGGAAATGCGCCTGCGCGACTATCGCGGCGCCGAGTTCATTTTCCCGGCGGGATGTGCGGGGCGGAACACGATGCTGGGTCTGAAATGCCCCGAAACGCCCGATGCCAAGCGGCTTTCGGCGGATTACCAGGCCGGGGGGCGCGTCTACCAGCTGCAGCCGGACGGGTATGCGCTGCTGAAGCCGATGACCGTGGTGCTTCCCGTGGGCGAAGACGGCTCCCCGTTTGCCATGGCCGGCAAATGGAATGCGCAGCGCCTGACATGGGAAGGCGTGCCCGGCAAGGCGGTACAGAACGGCATTCAGGTTGAGAGCGCGGACCTCGGGCAGTGGACGGTTTTGGAACCCTCCGAGCCGCTGGGCATCAGGCAGTTCAGCGCCGCGCCGAACCCGTTTTCGCCTTTTGTGGAAAACCTGAACCTCTCTTTCATTCCCACATCAAACGCGTCGTCCGCGGTTTTCATCACCGTGAAGGTGTTCAGCGTGAACGGCCAGCTCGTCCGCAGTCTGGCGATGGAAAGCCCCTTCGACAAGGGCCGAAGACAGAGCATTGCATGGGACGGTAAAACCGATTCGGGCGCCGATGCCTTGAACGGGAGGTACTTCATTCTGATCGAAGCGAAAGACGGAAGCGGGACGGAAAAGAAGCTCATATCAGTTGTCCTGGTCAAATGATAAAATCAAATATCAAAATGTAAAAATTAAAATGGAAAATGGAAGAACCGTATTCAGGAATGTCAAAATCGATATATGGATTTGCCATCATGGTTCTCAATGAGATATAAAAAGAGTGCATGGATTTTATTCGCCGCCGCTCTCCTTCCGGCGCGGTCCTTCGCGGACATCGCCGCCGCTTTCGCGGACATCGGTTACGGGGCAAGAGCGGCGGGCATGGGCGGAGCCTATACGGCGCTGGCCAGCGATCCGTACGGCGTGCTGCTGAACCCCGCCTGCCTTCCCGGCGCGCGGGGATGGCAGGTCAGTACCATGTACACGAAGCAGTTCCACATGGTCCCCTACGCCCTGGCCGCGGCCGCCAGGGGGGGAAGACGCTTCGGTGCCGGGGCGGCCTTTCTTTCATCCGGAGACGAGGCATGGAGGGAAAACACGGTTTTCGCCTCGTTCGGGATGAAGGCCGCGGGTTCCGACGGGGCCGGGGGACGTCTTTCCCTGGGCCTTACCGTGAAATTCAGAACGGCCGTTTTCGGAAACAACGCAGACGGCGGATTGAACCGGATACGGGGGAGCGCATCGGGTTTCGGGATGGACCTGGGGCTGCGCTGGAAGGTCTCATCGGCATGGACGGCGGGCGTTCTGCTGCGCGACGCATGGAACCGGATGGAATATGACAACGAGACCCGCGGCGTTTCATACGATGAATCCGTTCCGTCGGCCCTGGTTCTGGGAACGGCCTACATGCCGAGGGAGAACCTCGTTTTCACCTTCGACGCCGACAAGGCGTTGTACGGGGACGTGTCCGACCGTTTCGCCGCGGGGGCCGAGTGGATGCTCTTCCGGACGCTGTTTCTGCGCGCGGGATTCTCGCAGGCGGCCGGGGGAGACCCCAACAGGAAGGTGAGTTACGGCGCGGGTCTGCAGCATTTCGGGCGCCGGTTCGGGGTCAGGTTCGATTTCGCGTACCAGACCACGGTGCTGGCGAACACGCCGAGGGTGTCGACCTCGGTCTGGTTTTGACGATTCAATGGAACACGGACACCGCTGTGCGGTGCGCATAAAAAATAGAACACGGATAAGCACGGATCATGAAGAGAATAGATAATAGAAGGAACACCTTAAAAATCCCGGTCCTGATTTTTCTTGGATGGGGTTACCTGCAATCCCAGAACAATGGGGACAGGCCGATTGCGGAGATGGTGGGGGGAAATATCAAAACCGGCATGGCCGTGGCCGGTTCGGGCCGTCTGTGGGGAGTCATGCCCGACGCCTCGAACTGGACGTCGGGAAGCCCGGCCTCGCTCGCTTTTTCGGAAAAAAGGATGTGGACCGTCGGATGGGTGCCCGGTTTTTCGCAGAACCTGCGGGAGTGGTTCGACGTGGACGGTGCGGTGCGGGAAAAAATGGACAATTTGATCGACGATTACGGGACGGACAAGAGCCGTCTCTCGTATCCCATTCTCTCGTCCTCGGCGGGATTCGAATCGGCTCCGGCCGACCTGGCCCTGTCCATCCCCTTCACCGCATCCGGAAGGCGTTTCGGAGCGGGTTTCGCGTTCGAAGCGCCGCTGTCGGCCGCCGTTACACTGACGGGAACGGGAATCGAAGCGGGCATAGACACCGAGCAGGACATTCAGGGAGAACGCAAGCGGCTTTTCATGAGGACGCGTTCAGACCTCAGCGCCGAACTGGACGTGCGGCTGAACCGGTTCTGGCTGGGGTTCGCGGCCGGCCTGGGGCGCGGGACGACGATAGGGGCGGCGGCGGGACGCGTCAGCGTCTCGGCCGAATCGCGCGTCCGCGCCGAGGTGGACGGCATCGTGTCGATATCGGGGGTCGAGTATGTGTACAACGACCCGGACGACGCGCGCATCGATTTCAACGCGGGGGAGCAGAACGCGATCAACCAGTCGTTTGACGCCGCGTATTCGGGTTCGGGATGGGGTTTCCGTTTCGGCATGGCCAAATCGCTTTCAAACTCGTGGCGCGTCCATGCGACCGCCGATCTGCCGCCCGTTTTACGCATGGCGGGTTTTGATTCCCTCGTCCACAACCGCATCCCGTACATCCGGATCCAGAATGGAAGCACAGGGGGCGTGGACGACATGATCGATCCGGCCAAAATCGACCTGGCCGGACTGACCAAGACCGAGAGGGCGGTCAAATCAAACCGGTACGCCCCGAAGCTGACGATGCCGAGGTCCTTCGGAGCGGGTCTGGAGTGGCGGAGCGGAAGAAAACGCATCGCGTTCGGATACACGCTGTATTCGGGGGAATTGTCGGCAACGGCCGACGGGAATACGGCGGGTTTGAAAATGAAACACGGGGTTCATGTGCTTGCCGATTTGGGCTGGTTTTTTCTGGGGGGCGAAATCGACCTGGCGAAGCCGATTTCCGGCGAACAGGACGGGGGAAAGAGCCTGATTTTCCCGCATGGGATGATGGGGTTCAGGGCGCCATTGGCATCGTCCTTCAATATAGAGGGAAGATTCGGGGCTGCTCCTATTCCCATATTCGCTCTAAGAGGAGTCTATACATTTTAATTGGGGTTTTCAGTCCTGTTTCCTGATCTGAATTACAAGCAGCAGGTTGCGGGTTACAATGTACAAGAGTTCCGCGTTCAAAGTTCCGAGTTCAAAGAAAAATCATGTGAGGATAAAATGAAAACAAAGCGCATTGTTTTTTTCCTGTCCGCATTCCTGTTTTTCCAATGGTCCGCGTTCCTGCATGCCCAGACCGTCATACGCATTTTGAACGGATACGTGCTGTTCGATTCGGCCGGAGGCATGGGCAAGCTGGGCGACGTGGTCGAGGTGCAGAGGACGGACGGAGCGGAAAACGTCATGACGGGAAAAATAAAGCTGCTTCTTTTCAGGGACAATATGGCTTCCGGTAAGATTGTCGAAGATTACGAATCGCACCCCGTCCGCGTGGGCGACGTGGTACGGCGGACGGCTGATGCCGGTCCATCCGTCCCCAAAACGGCGGAGCCGGTCCGGGCCTCAAAATCCGCGCCCTTGAAAACGGATCCCGTCAAAACCGTTCCCAAAACGGATGAACCTGTCTATGCGGAGAAAACCATTCCCAGAACGGCGGAACCGGTCCGGACTGAAAAATCCGTTCCACCCCGGCCAACCGCCCAATCCGCGGTTTCAACGGCCGTCATCGGAAAGCTTGATTCGGCAAAGACCGTATTGCGGGTGTCGCAGGGGTACGCCCTGGTCGATCCGGGAAAGGAAATCTGGAAGGAAAATTCGATTTTACGCGTGCTGCGCAAGGTGAACGACGGCATGCTCGACGTGGGCGATCTGCGCGTCGTCAGGAGCGAGAACGGCAAGCTGGGCGCAATGATACTGCGCGAGAACGAGCCGTACCGGATAGCCCCGGGCGACACGGTCTCGCCGCTGGTGCAGGATTTCGACATTGACACGTATTTTTTCGGCGGGTACCGGACGGAATGAGGAAAGTGGTATCGATTTTTCCATTGATGTGAATAAAATGGATTCCATCCTTCCGGATAACGAGCCGTACCCTCTGCTGCCCGGCGTGGTTCTTTTTCAGCCGGGTCCTCCATTCTTTTTCAATTTGACTTACTCATTCTTTTTTATTATGTTACATAAATTATACTTATCTCATCTCATCCCGCATAAGGCGTACCGGCATGAGCAGAATCATGGTGGTGGACGACGAGGCCATCATCACCAGCCAGATGGAGGACTACATCAAGATGCTCGGCTATGAAGTGGCCGGAATCGCCAATTCGGGCGAAGAGGCCGTCGACATGGCCAAAAAGCTCCGCCCCGACCTGATTCTCATGGACATCGTCATGCGCCGCAACAAGATCGACGGCATCACCGCCTCCGAGATCATCAAAAAAGAGGGCGACATTCCCGTCATCTTCATGACCGCCTACGGCGGCGACAAGGTGCTCGAACGCGTCAAGACGGCCGAGCCCGTCGGCTTCATCGTCAAGCCTTTTCAGGAAAACGAGCTCAAGGTCGCCATCGAGATGGCGCTGTACCGCAGGGACATGGAAAAACGCCTGCGGGAGTCGGAGGAAAAATACCGCTCGGTGGTCAACGCCGCGGCCGATGCCATTTTCACCGTCGATTCAAACGGCAACGTGGTGTTCTGGAACGAGGCGGCCGTAAGCCTGTTCGGGTATTCGCCCGGGGAGGCCGTGAGCCACCGGTTCACCCGGTTCCTGCCCGAGGCGGTCGGCGCCGAGCTCATCCGCGAAATGGAAAAGGTCGTTTCTGAAAGACATTCGGATATGGCCGGCAAAACGCAGGAAAGCCTGGGCCTGCGCAGGGACGGCGGCGAATTTCCCGTCGAGTTCAACTGGACGTCGTGGCGGGTGCGGGAGGGCGTTTTCTTCACCATCATCGCGCGCGACATCACCGAGCGCAAGAAGATCGAGCAGATGAAAAGCGATTTCGTGTCGCTCGTCTCGCACCAGCTCAAGACGCCCGTGGCCGGCGTCATGGGCTGCATCGACAACATGCTCATGGGGCTCACCGGCGACCTGACGGACAAGCAGAAACAGTACCTCGAGGTGATGCAGGAAATCAGCTCGAGGAACTTCCGCGTCATATCGAACCTGCTCAACGTATCGCGCATCGAGCGGGGCATCGTTTCAGTGGATCTGAAACCCTGGAGATTGAAAACCCTGGTGTCGCTTGCGGTGAAGGGGTACCGCGAGGCCGTCGAGAAGAAGAGGCTGGAACTCAAGATCGAGGAGCAGCCGGCCGACGTCTGCGTGAGGGCCGACAAAGACAAGATGGTGGAGGCCCTGATCAACTGCGTGGACAACGCCGTCAAGTTCACCGAGGCAGGGGGCATTACCATACGGATCGGCAGGAACCATACGCACGGGACCGTGGAAATCGAAGACACGGGTCCCGGGCTGTCGGAAAATGCGAAGCAGACCCTGTTCACCAAGAAACAGGTGCTTCAAGGCGGGGCTTCGGTCAAGGAAGGCTGCGGCCTGGGCCTGTACACGGCGAGGGAATTCGTGAAACTGCAGAACGGACGCGTGTCCGCCCGATCGGCCCCGGGAAAGGGCAGCACGTTCGTGTTCGACATGCCGCTGGCCGACGGGGAATCCGTCTGATGGAGGAGAACCATGGCTGAAAAGAGAAAAAGAACCATACTGATCGTCGAAGACGAACCGGTATTCCGACTGATCTACCGCGGCGTTTTCGAGCACGGCGGCTACACGGTGCTCGAAGCCGTGGACGGCGAAGCCGGATGGGAATCGGCCCTCGGGGACAAACCCGACCTGGTTCTGCTCGATCTGATTCTTCCCAAGTTCAGCGGGTACGAGGTGCTGCAGCGCATCCGCAAGGAACCGGGCATCAAGGACATGCCCGTTGTGATTTTCTCG
>JBFZEN010000239.1:0-12905 GCA_041306805.1 bacterium | reverse complement strand
GCGTCGTTCTGCATTCCGGCCCGCGAGGTGGGCGGCGACTATTTCGACTTTGTCCCCCTCGGCCCCAGGAAACTCGGAGTGGTCATCGGCGACGTGTCCGGCAAGGGCATCCCGGCCGCCTTCTACATGACCATGACCAAGGGATTTCTCCAGTCGCAGGCGCGCATTCTTGCGTCGCCCAGAGACGTGCTCATCAACCTGAATGAGCTGTTCTATGAAAACGCGGAACGCGGCATGTTCATCAGCATGATTTACGGCGTGTTCGACCTCTCCAAAAGGACGCTGACTTTCGCCCGGGCCGGGCACAATCCCATGATCGTCATGCATTCCGGAGGCCGGGAGGTCATTGAGCTGGCCTCGAAAGGCATCGCCCTGGGATTCGAGTCCGGTCCGCTGTTCAGGAAACAGATCGAAGAAAAGCGCGTTCCCCTGAAAAAAGGCGATTTCTTTTTCTTCTACACCGACGGTTTGAACGAGGCGAAAAACAGGTTTCAGGAAGAGTTCGGGGAGGCCCGGCTGAAAAGGGCGGTCGAGGCCGGCGGGCATCTGTCGGCTCCGGCCATGCTCGAAGCCGTCAGAAAAAAAATCACCGACTTCACCCAGAACGCGCCCCAGCACGACGACATGACGGCCGTTCTGGTAAAACTGGTGTCGTGAGAGAAACCGGCCCCGTTCGAGGCGCCGAATGCGGAACACACACAAGAGAGGGATCCATGACAGGACTTGAAGTTCACTCGATGGAAAAAAACGGGGTGGCCGTGGTCCATCTCAGGGGCTATCTCGACGCCCACACCGCCCCCGATTTCGAGAAGGTGCTGCGCGACCTCATCGACAGCGACAGGGTCCGCCTGGTGGTGAACCTGTGCGATCTCCATTACATCGCCAGCGCGGGCGTCGGCGTGTTCATGGGATTCATCGAGGAAGTGCGCAACAGGGGCGGCGACATCAAACTCGCCGAGCCGACCGACAAAGTCTACCGCGTTTTCGACCTGCTGGGTTTTCACCTCCTCTATGAGATATTCAAACATGAGGATGAGGCCGTCGGGAAATATCTCCGCCCTCCCGCGGCCAGAAAGAGGGGGAAAAAATCATGAGCCGCCCCAACGTGCATTACAGTCTCAAGCTTCCCGGCAAAACGGACAACCTGGAGCTCATCCGCAATTTTGTTTCGGCCGTCGCGCGCAAGGTCGGTTTCGGGGACGATGACATCAGCAAGATCGAGCTCTCGGTGGACGAAGCCTGCACCAACGTGATTGAACACGCCCACCACCGGGACGCGCGCAGGGACCTCGACCTGGCCATCAAGATCGACTGCGAAAAACTGGCCGTCGTGGTCACCGACCGCGGCGAGGGCTTCCGTTTCAAGGACGTTCAGGTGCCCGACATGAAGACCTACATCGCCGAACTGCGCGTCGGCGGCCTCGGCATTTTCCTGATGAAGACACTGATGGACGAGGTGGAATACCATTCGAAACCGGGCCTGAAGAACGAGATCCGCATGGTCAAATACCTGCTGAAGCGTAAAGACAGTGGAAAGGGAAAGCGCGTTGGTCCGGTCCGCCCGAAAACGCGATCCGCTCGATAAGAGGCTGCTCGAGCTGACCGCGCTCTTTGACGTCTGCCGGTCGCTGACGTCCTCGCTGAGCCTGCGGTCCATTCTCGATAACGCGCTGCGTATTCCCATGGGGCAGCTTTTGATCGGCAAGGGCATCGTGCTTCTTAAAAATCCTTCCTCGCATGAATTCACGGTCGAAGGGCTGAAGGGTCTTCCCCGCGAACTGCTCCACAAAATCCTCGTCGTCATCGATCCGCCCGAACATCTCATGATGGTCGGCGGCGAGGACGGATGGACGGCTTTCTTCAGGGAATTCGGCATCCGCATTCTTCTGCCCCTGGCCTCGTCACGGGGCACCATCGGACTCATGGGTTTCGGTCCCAAGATCAACAACAAGGCGTTCGACGAGGGCGAGATCGAGTTTCTGGACTCTCTCTCGAGCATCGCGGCGACGGCCGTGGTCAACGGCATGATGGTCGACGAGATCCAGTCGGTGAACCGGGTGCTCGACAGAAAAGTGCAGCAGTTGAACACCCTGTTCGACATCAGCCGCGAACTCAACACCACGCTGGACAGGGAAAAAATCGCCAGCCTGCTCGCCTTCGCCGTCATGGGGGAACTGCTTGTCAAACGGTGCGCCGTGCTGGTCCGTGAGAAGGGCGGCATGGACGTGGTGGTGGCCAAGGGGGCTGCCTTTCCTCTTCCAGTCGACCGCGACCTCGACAGGGTTTCGGAGACGGTTTTTCTGAACGACACGGACCGTTTTGAATCGTGCCGGCGCGCGGGCCTGGTCCTGTTCGTGCCCATGCGTATCCAGAACGAGGTCAAGGGGATTCTCGCCGTCGGCTCCAAAATATCGGGCCTATCCTATTCGGACGCCGAAATCGATTTTCTGCAGACGCTGGGAAGCCAGGCCATGTCGGTGCTTGAGAACGCGCGGCTGTTCGAGGAGGAGCTGGAAAATCGGCGGCTTGAGGAAGAGCTGAACCTGGCCCAGAAAATACAGCAGGACCTGCTTCCCAAGGACATCCCTCTCCTCAAGGGATTCGATATTGCGGCGGTGAACATCCCGAGCAGGCAGGTGGGCGGAGACTACTTCGATCTCATTTCCGTGTCCGAAAACCGGCTGGGCGTGGCTGTCGGCGACGTGTCGGGAAAGGGCGCGGGCGCGGCGCTGCTGATGGCCAACCTGCAGGCGTTCCTGAGGGCGCTGGTGCAGGACAAACCGCCCATTAAAGACATGCTGTTCCGGCTCAACAACCTGGTCCATAAAAATACGGCCCTGGACCGCTTCATCACCTTTTTCTACGGGGAACTCGACATCGGGACGGGGACGTTTGAATTCTCCAACGCCGGGCATAATCCGCCGTATTGCGTGCATCCCGGCGGCCGGATCAGCGAACTCAGCACCGGCGGCATCGTTCTGGGCATGATGCCGGATGCGGCGTACGAAATCGGCCGCATCGATACGGCCTCATTCGACCGTATTCTGCTTTATACGGACGGTGTGACGGAAGCCTTGAATAAATCGAACGAGGAGTTCGGAGAGAGAAGATTGAAGAAATTTATTCAGAACGAGGAAAAGTCGACCTCGAAGGAGTTGATCGACAGGCTGGTGGCTGCCGTGAAACAATTCAGCGGAAACGCCGTTCAGTCGGACGACATGACGATCGTCGCGATCAAGGCGGAACCCGTCAACGCTTGTGTCTGGCCAGAACGCAGGTAGCGGTGCCGTCGGAGAAGACCTGGAGCTGGCCCGCCGGTTCAGGGCAAGCGACGGGGGTCGTACTCGACATGTACGGTATCAGGTCGTTGATATCGCTGGCATAGGATGCGGTTCCCTCCATGGCGTTCTTGGCATAATACAACCGTTGCGCCGATTCAAGCGACATCTGGTTTGTTTTACAGACCGCGGTTTTTGCCGCTTGCGACAGATTGATGTACCGGGCTGTGGCGACCATGGCCAGTAAACCGATGATCAGAATGGTCAGAATCAGTTCAATCAGCGAAAAACCGTCTTGATCTTTGGTCCCGTCCATCGACGCGGATCGCCTTTTCGCCGTTTTCAGAATGCAATCTAAATTCGCCATCTTCCCAAATTGACTTTCATTACGCAACGATATTCAATCAATTATACCGCTTTTGTTGATTTTGGCAAAATCCACGCCAAAAAAATGGGGAGGAATATAAATTCCTCCCCATTCCTACATGCCTTTGGATACCGTAATTACTGGGCAACCTGGGTTGTATCGACTGCGGCCGCGGTGGAATCAGCAGGAGCCTGTTCAATTGTGGCCTCCGTTTTCTTCTTGGCGCAACCGCTGAGCGTCAGCACCGACACCGAAACACAGAGCAACACTGCGATAAGCTTCTTCAACACGTTTCACCTCCTCGCCTCGTTGAAATAGTGCTTATTGAATTAGTAGCTTATTCTAAATAAAACTGATATTAAATATACAAAAAAAACAGCGTATGTCAAGTATAATTTTTACATTTTTTTAAATTTTCACGTAATTAAAATTTACTTGCAATTGATACGTAACTAATATATATTTATGAAAATTAGGGGTATTTCTCGATGGCAGACGGAATACAGCAAAAGCTTTCAACCAAAGGAAGACCATATTCTTCCGGGGAGAGACGGCTTTCGGGGGCCATGCTTTTATTTGAGAACGCGGTGAAAATTCCCGTGTTTCGCTGCCAGCGCTGCGGAGAGTGCATTCTCAGCCACACGGCTTTTATCTGTTCACAGCGGTGCCCCAAGCGTTTGAGGAACGGTCCTTGCGGAGGAACCCGGCCGAAGGGCAGGTGCGAGGTATATCCCGAACGTCAATGCGTATGGCACCAAATCGTCCGCCGGTCCCGGATCATGCGGCGTTCCGGATTTCTGCGCCGGATGGAAAAAATGCACAACTGGGATCTGGAAAAAACATCGGCATGGCTCAACGTGTTCACCCGGCGCATCGATTGGCCCACCCTGTTTCTGAAGGAAAAAAAACGTGGCCGCACTGAGCGCTAAACTGCTGTCAGGCGCGTTCGTGGTGACCTCCGAATGCGGACCGCCCCAGCACGGCGACGGCGCTTTCCTGCGCAAAAGGGCGTCCTATTTCCGCGCCGGCGTGGACGCAGTCAACATTACCGACAACCAGACGGGCATCGTGCGCATGTCGAGCATCGCGGCCGCCAGGATCATCCTTGAAGAGGGGCTCGAGCCGGTCATTCAGATGACGTGCCGCGATCGGAACCGGATTGCCATGCAAAGCGACCTTCTCGGGGCCGCCGCCCTGGGCATCGAAAACGTGCTCTGCCTGACCGGGGACCATCAGCGTTTCGGAAACCATCCGGAGGCCAGGGGCGTATTTGACATTGATTCAGTGCAGCTGGTGTCGATGGTCCGCCGCATGAACGAAGGTTTTTTCCTTTCCGGGGAAACCATCGAGCCAAAGCCCCGGTTTTTCATCGGAGCGGCCGCCAACCCTTTCGCCGAACCGTTCGGATTCCGGATATCCCGGTTGGGGAAAAAAGTGGACGCCGGAGCCCGTTTCATTCAAACCCAGGCGGTATTCGATTTGCAGCGTTTCCGGGAATGGATGCGGGAAGTCCGCGAATCGGGACTGCACGAACAGACAGCCATCCTGGCCGGCGTGCTGCCCGTGCGGTCGGCCAAGGCGCTCCGCTACATGAAAGAGGAAGTGTCGGGCATTTCCATTCCCGATTCACTGGTCGCACGCATGGACAAGGCCGCCGATCCCAAAGAGGAAGGCATACGCATCGCAGCGGAAACCATCAGGGCGCTGCGCGGCGAAGCAGGCGTGCGCGGCATCCATCTCATGCCCGTGATGTGGGAAAGCGTGACGCCGCGCATTCTGCAGGAATCGGGTCTGGTCAAAACCTGAAAACAGATCACCGCCGAAGAAGCGCGGAATCCGGAACGGAAAAAGATGGAGAGCCCGGGCGATGCCTGATTGGAAACGGAAGCGGAGCTGAAACACGGTATATCAAAAAGATCCGTGTTTTTCCATGGTGCCTCCGTGGTGACGGTATTGACCAATCATCAATCTGCCGTAAATGAATGATCATGAATAGAACCGAATTTCGACAGCGTCTTGAAAGCGAGATTCTCGTCATCGACGGGGCCATGGGCACGTTTTTGATCCCCCACATGCCCCCGGGCGCCTGCGTCGATGCCGCCGGTCTGGACCGTCCGGATCTGGTGCGGGGCGGACATGAAGCCTACGTGACGGCCGGCGCGGACATCATCTCCACGAACACATTCGGCGCTTCGAGGATCAAGCTGCAGGAATACGGACTGGACGCCCGGACTCGCGAGATCAACCGCGCCGCCGCCGCGCTCGCCAAAAAGGCCGCCTCGGGACGCGGCGTTTGGGTGGCAGGCTGCGTGGGTCCGACGGGAAGGCTCGTGGAACCCATGGGCCCCCTTGGTTTCGACGAGACCTACGCCGTGTACCGTGAACAATGCCTCGCCCTGGCCGAAGGCGGGGTGGACCTGTTTCTTTTCGAAACCTTCTCGGATCTGAAGGAAATCAAAATTGCCGTCATGGCCGCCCGCGAGGGCACCGGGCTGCCCGTTCTGGCTTCAATGACATTCGGCGACGGTTATGTCAGTTTTACCGGCACGGATCCCGAAACCGCGGCCGTGGTGTTGTCTTCGCTGGACGCGGACGCGGTGGGCGTCAACTGTTCCACCGGGCCCGAACCCATGCTCGAGGTGCTGGGCCGTTACGCGCTGACCACGCCGCTTCCCATTTTCGCGGAACCCAATGCCGGTCTTCCCAGGCTCCAGTCGGGAAAAGCCGTCTATCAGGTGTCTCCGGCCGACATGGCCGCATTCGGCGAACAATTCGCCCAGATCGGGGCCGGACTCGTCGGCTCATGCTGCGGTTCCACGCCCCAGCATACGGCCGAACTGAAAAAACGCCTCAGGGGCAAAAGACCGCTGCACCGGAATGTGCCTTCGCCGTTGTGGCTGGCCAGCCGCAGCCGGGCCGTCCCGGCAGGAAGCGGCCTGCCCTTCTGCGTCATCGGCGAGAGAATCAACCCCACCAACCGGGAGGACCTGTCCCATGCCCTGCGCGAAGGACATTTGGGCCTGGTCCAGAATGAAGGCCGGTCGCAGGCCGAACAGGGGGCGCACGTGCTGGACGTCAATGTCGGCCTGCCCGGAATAGACGAACCGGCCGTCATGCGCAAGGCCGTGCAGGCGCTGGACAGTATTTCGGCAGCCCCGCTTTCAATCGATTCGAGCCGTCCGGACGCCATCGAGGCGGCTCTCCGTGAAACCGCCGGAAAACCGCTGGTCAACAGCGTGCACGGCGACGCAAAAAGCATGAACGCCATTCTGCCCCTGGTCAAGCGCTATGGTGCGGGTGTGATCTGCCTGGCCGTGGGGGAGGCCGGCGTGCCCAAAACCGCGGAGGAGCGATTTTCGGTCATCCAGGCCATCGTGGAGCGGGCCGACAGCCTCGGTATTCCGCGCGACCGGCTGATATGCGACTGCCTGACGCTGACGGTATCGGCCGAACAGAAGCGCGCGGACGAAACCCTGCGCGCCGTCCGAATGGTCAAAGAAAAACTCGGGTTGCCCGCGGTACTCGGCGTATCGAACATCTCTTTCGGTCTTCCCGACCGCAGCGCCGTGAACGCCGCATTTTTGGGAATGGCCATGGCCTCGGGCCTCGACGCGGCCATCATCAATCCGGGAGACCCGAGAATCATGGAAACGGTCCGCGCCGCTTCCGTTCTCACCGTCCGTGACAGGGATTCCAGGGAATTTATCAGAAGCCACGTTCGAAAGAAGAAACCGGTTCAAGCCGGCGCGCCGGAAGCCGATCCGGCTCCCGATGTGTTCAAGAAGATCGCCGGGGCCGTGCTTCTGGGCAACCGCGATGAAATCGAGGCTCTGGTCCGGCAGGCGCTCGGCGAAGGCCGCGCGGCCGCCGACATCAATGAGCTGGCTCTGGTGCCGGCCATCCGCGAAATCGGCAGGCAATACGATAAAAAGGATATTTTCCTTCCGCAGATGATTCTGGCGGCCGAGACCATGCAGAAGGCCGTGGCCGTTTTGGAACCGCATTTCGGATCGGGAGCCAGGGAAAAGAAGGGCACGGTGGTGCTCTGCACGGTGAAAGGCGACGTGCACGACATCGGCAAGAACATCGTCGCCCTGTTTCTGAAGAACCGGGGATTCGCCGTACACGATCTCGGCAAGGACGTGGACGCGGAAACCATCGTCCAAAAGGCCGCCGAAACGAAGGCCGATGTGGTCGGCCTGTCGGCGCTGATGACCACCACCATGGCCGAGATGCCGCGCATCATCCGCGCGCTCAGAGCGTCCCAATGCGGGGCCAGGGTGATCGTCGGCGGCGCCGTGGTGAACGGGCAGTACGCCGCGGAAATCGGCGCGGACGCCTACGCGAAGGACGGTGTCTCGGCCGTGGAACGCGTGAACCAGCTGGTGCAAGAGGCCGGAATCCGATAAATACGGAGGAATACCATGGCAGAATCCGTCATTCAGATCGAACACCTTTCCAAGGTGTTCAAGGGCGATCTGGGGCGAAGTCCGTCCGTCGGTGTGGACGACCTGAATCTTGAAATCGGGCCGGGCGAGGTGTTCGCTTTTCTGGGTCCGAACGGCGCCGGGAAAACGACAACGATCAAACTGCTGACCCGGCTTCTGGTTCCCACCCGGGGCCGGATCTCCATACTCGGCCGTCCTTCGACTTCCTGGAAATCCATGGAATCGGTGGGATACATGCCCGAGCAGCCCAATCTCTACGGCTACCTCACCGGCGAGGAATTTCTTTCTTTCATCGCGCGGCTGTTCGGGCTCGGCCCGGGCGTGCGGAAAGCCCGGATTGCGGAATTGCTCGATCGCGTGGGGTTGAAGGACAGGGGCAAACAGCTTATCCGCTCCTATTCGCGCGGCATGGTCCAGCGGCTGGCCATGGCCCAGGCGCTGATCAACGATCCCTCCGTCCTGATTCTCGACGAACCCATGTCGGCCCTGGACCCCATCGGAAGGAAGGAATTCCGCGACCTGATCTTCGATCTCAAGAAACAGCAAAAAACCGTCTTTTTCAGTTCGCACATTCTGTCGGACGCGGAGATGATTTCGGACCGGGTCGGCATTCTGAAGGGCGGCCGGCTGATCCGGACGGGGAAGCCGGATGAACTCATGGGGGAGGACGTCCATTCGGTGGAAGTCACGTTCATGCTCGGGCCGGACGCTCCAAACCTTGCGGATATGGGAATTCCGGACGCATTGGTCCAGGACAGCCGCGTCCTCGTGCGCCTGGACCGTCCGGACGATCTTTCCGCCCTCATCCATAAAATCGAATCGCACCGGGGCAGGCTGGTCTCAGTCGTTCCCGCCAAGAAAAGCCTCGAAGACCTGTTTCTGGCGGAAATCGGGAGGTGATGACATGCGACTCTGCATCGTGGCCTTGAACACGTTCAAGGAAAGCATACGCAACCGCGTCATGATCAACATTCTGCTGTTCGCGCTGGCATTGATCCTGCTGTCCCTGGTCGTCGGCGACTGGTCCATGGGGCACCAGGTCAAGGTGATCAAGGATTTCGGATTGTCGGCCATGTCGCTGTTCGGGCTGCTCATCGCCCTGTTCATCGGCATTCGTCTGATGGTCCAGGAGCTGGAACAGCGCACCATATACGTGATCGCGTCCAAACCCGTCCGGCGCTGGGAAATTCTCATCGGAAAATACGCCGGGCTGTCGCTGACGCTTCTGATCAACATCGTTTTCATGACCGCGGCGCTGTGGGCTGTGGGTTTCGTGATGGAAAAAACGATTGATTTCGGCCTGATTCCCGCCATCGTGCTCATGTATGTCGAGATTCTGCTGATGGTGGCCTTCGCCCTGCTTTTCTCACTGCTTTCTTCCCCCACGCTTTCGGCCGTGTTCACCATCACCATGTTCGCCGTCGGGCACATGAGCGGTTTTCTCCGAGACTACGTCGTCCTGTATCCCGACAAGGGTTTTCACTGGCTGTTCAAGGCGATTTACTGGGTGGCTCCCAACCTTGAAAACCTCAATCTCAAGACCTCCGTGGTGGAACATCTGCAGCTTCAGCCGCACGCCTTCGGCTACGGCCTGTTGTACGGCCTGGGATACATTTTCATCGTGTTGTTCATCGCTGTCGCCGTTTTCGACAGGCGCGATTTGAAATAGGACACCGGCCATGAAACCGATCGCCAGAAAACTCGTTTGGACCGTGTGCTTCATCGCGGCCATTTTAACCGTCGTGTTCTCGCAGATCGAACTCAACCAGCACCGGGAAATCCGGTTTGTGGACAAGCGCCCCGTATTTCTGCCCAAGGGCAAGGCGCTGGCGGCCCTGACCCTGGGGCAGCGGAGCCTGGTCGGCGACTGGTTGTGGATCAGCACGGTGTTGTATTACGGCAGGCGCGTGATGGACGAAGACAACCGTTATTACACGTATGCGGTTCAACAGGGCCGCATCACGGAAGAATTGGGACCGGCCCTGCGGCATCCGGACACGGTTTCAACGAATCCCCTGCTGAAAGTGCAGAGCGACCTGGGGCACCTGCTGTACCGTTTCGAAAGCCGCGGGCTCGTCGGCTACATCTACCCGATGCTCGACGGGGTCACCACGCTCGATCCGCACTTCATTTTTCCGCACGTGTTCGGCGGCGTGTACGTGCTGATGGATACCGGCGAGATCGACGCGGCCATCGCCCTCCTCGAAAAAGGCTACGCCGCCAATCCGGATTCATGGGAACTGCCCTTTTACCTGGGGTGGGTGTACTGGATGTATAAAAGCGATCTGCAGCGCACCTACCAATACCTGCTCGAAGCCATGGGCAAACAGGGATGCCGCAAATACGTCGGCGATCTGCTCAGGGGCGTTTCACAGAACATGAACCGGACGGAAATGACCCGGATATATCTGCAGGGCCTTCTGGAGAGCACCCAAAGTCCCGAGGTGAAAAAAAGGATCGAGGCGGTTCTCCGTGAACTGCCGGAACGCGGCCGACAATAAAAAACCCTTCACCTTTGACAGGAGAATTCATGCCTTCATCAAAATCCACCCAACCGAAAACGAAAAGGGAAACGAGGGAAAGCGGCGCGGCCGGATGCTGCCGCGGCCACAACCACGACAGGGGGTTCTGGGGTGCGGCGATGGTGGCCGTGGGTTTCATCTGGCTCGCCAAAAGCCTGGGCTGGCTCCACGGCATCCACATCCCGATTTTTCCGCTGATTCTCATCCTTGCGGGCGTGTATCTCGTTCTCAGGAGCCAGGACAGGCCGAAAGACGAATCGTCATCCTGACCCGAAGTCGAAACGCGAACGTCCTTCTTGTCAATCCGTGGATCGTCGATTTCGTCGCGTTCGATTTCTGGGCCAAACCCGTGGGACTGCTCACGCTCGGCGGCATTTTAAGGGAAAACGGCTACACGGTCCGTCTTCTGGACTGCATGAACAGGCTGCATGGTTCTTTCCGAACGCAGCGGGAAATGCCCTTGACCGGGCGAGGCGCCCACGGAACCGGCCATTATCCCAAGGAGATGGTCGCCAGGCCGGAGCCGTTCAGGAACGTCCCCAGGCGCTACGGCCGGTACGGCGTTCCCATATCCCTGGTCCGGGAAGAATTGAAAAGCGAATCCAGGCCAGATTTGATTCTCATCACGTCGGGTATGACCCACTGGTATTTGGGTGCGGCGGACGCGGTGGTTTTGCTGAAGAACCGTTTTCCCGGGGTGCCCGTGGTTCTCGGAGGCATATACGCCACATTGTGCCCCGCACACGCTGAACGCGTTTCGGGAGCCGACGTGGTGGTTCGGGGCGAAGGCGAATGCCAGATCATCCCGCTGGCCGACGCGTTGACCGGCCACCGTTCGGAAAAACGGGATTATTCCGATCCCGATTCCGTTCCGCCGCTTCCGTACGACCTGTATCCCCGCGTCGAATCGGCGGCCCTGTTGTCTTCAAGGGGATGCCCGTTTCACTGCCCTTTCTGCGCCACCCACCTTCTTTCGTCCGGTCCCAGAAGGAGGAATCCGCTTCGCGTGGCCGAGGAGATGGATCATCTGCAGCGGGGGCTGAAGGTGCGGCACCTGGCGTTTTACGACGACGCGCTGCTTTTTCAGAAAGAAGACCACTTCATCCCGATGCTCGAGGAATGGATTCCGAGAAGGCAGAACGCATTTCTGCACACGCCCAACGGCATCCATCCGAAATGGGTGGACGGCAGAACCGCAGCGCTCATGAAACGCGCCGGTTTCAAAACCATCCGCCTCAGCTACGAATCACACGATCCCGCCAGGCAGAAAGCCATGGGAATGAAAGTCATCGATCAGGATCTGAAAAACGCCGTTTCGTGTTTTCTGGAAGCGGGATTCTGCAGGCCGGAGGTAGGGGCCTATGTCATCATGGGGCTTCCGGGCCAGGATACGGCCGAAGTGCTGGACAGCCTGCTTTTTGTATTCAGGCTCGGCATCAAAATCAGCCTGTCTTCGTTCTCGCCGATACCGGGAACGGCCAGCTGGGATGAAGCCGTCCGGAACGGATCGCTTCCGGAGGATGCGGATCCGCTTCTCTCCAACAATTCCGCATTTCCCATGCGCTCGGGATCAGGTGCTTTCGCCGACGCCGTGCGGCTCGGCACGCTGGCGGCCATGGGAAACCGGATCATCGCCGGGGGAGGCCGTCCCCTCGACGACCGGGAATTCGGAATCGCGCTCCGTGCGTTCGAGAAAGAACCGCCGCCAAGGGACCTGCGGCCATGACCGCCGATTTTTCTCAACCGGAGATCGTCCATTTCGATTCGGCCCCCATACCGGTGAACCATGTGCTGCGGAGACTGGGATATCGGAGACCGGAGGACGTGGATCCCGGCATCGGGGCCCTGCTGGACGAGGAGATGAGGCGGGCTGAAGGGCTGTTTTCGCCCGGGGGCGTCTGCCGTTTTCTGAAGACGGCTCCGCACGCGCCCGACGGTGTCGCCTTCGAGAATTCGGATTTCACGATCAAAAGCAGGCAGGTGGCGCGCCTGCTTTCGGCCGCCGATGTGGCCGTCGTCTTCATGGTGACCATCGGACCCGGACTGGAAGCCGCCATGGACGGCCTGCTCAAGGCCGGGCAGACAACGAACGCGTTCATTCTGGATGCGATCGGTTCGGAGACCGCCGACGCGCTGGCGGACGAATTGCACTGGAACCGGCTGAAGGCCGAGGCCCACCGGCTCGGTTATTCGGTCACGCCGCGCTTCAGCCCCGGTTACGGAGACTGGTCCCTGGAAGCGCAGGCTGAAATCATGTTGCTGTGCGGGGGAGGGCGGATCGGACTGTCGC
>JBFZEN010000238.1:0-3727 GCA_041306805.1 bacterium | reverse complement strand
GTGTCGTAGGTGTCGTAGTAGGCGTATTTCTTGGCCGTCTTGTCGTATCCCACCAACGGCACCCAGTGGTCGCCCTCGCCGGCCGCCTTGGTGTCGATGGTCAGAAAGACGGGAATGCCCTGAGACAGTTTCGTCGAGAGAAAATCGCAGAACTTGTCGGAGTCGATGCTGTAGGTGCCGCCGGCGTTTTTGGTCCAGAAGACGCCGTCGTTCGTCCATGCGTCGCCGTAGGTGCCGTACGCGTTCAGCCATGCGGCGTCCGCGGAACTCGGATCGGAGTAATAGGACCCGACATGGATCACGACCTTGACCGAGAAACCTTTATCTTTCGCGTATTGTTCGAGTCCGGTTTTGATGTACCCGACCTTGCCGAAACCGGTGGCCTCGGTTTTCATGTAGCTTTGTCCGTGCAGGGCCCAGGCCGTGTTCAACCCCGCGTCGGTGCCTGAGCCGGGATTGGTCAACAACCCCGTCAGTGAATGGACGGTCTGGAAATAGGCGAGTATCATGGCGCCCGTGGTGGGTCCGCAGCCCACGAAGGCGCCGTTCTGCTTGTAGGCGGACGTGTTGTACGGATAAATGGGAAAATCCGTGACGTTGGCTATGTAATTGGCGGAAAGAGCGCATTGAATAGCCAGCAGGGACAATGCCAGGCTCCGGCAGAGTGTTCGGATCTTCATGCGAGACGGACCTCCATTTTAAATGAGTTTGATTGATCCTCAAACCCCGTGCTTCGAACGGGATTTGAAGATCGAAAACTGTTCGGCGCAGATGCGCCTTCTTTTATCAGCGGCCTTCGGCCGCCGATAAAAGCCACCCGCTTTGCGGGTGCTCGTTTGCTGAGTGATATGAAACATATGGTTATTTCAACAAGGTCAGTTTGATTGTGCGGACATGGTCGTCCGTTTCCATGCGGCAGAAATACAGTCCCGCGGGAAGGGAAAAATCACGTTCATCCGTTCCGTTCCAGTCTGCCTTGTAACGGCCGGCGGGCACAATACCGTTTACCAGGGTTTTCACCCGCCTGCCCGTCACGTCATGGACGGCGATGCGGACCCGGCCGCCTTCGGGCAGGGCATAGGCGATGGTCGTGGCAGGATTGAATGGATTCGGATAATTCTGCTCCAGCCGGCATCCGGCAGGAATGCCTTTATTCTGACGGACAGCGGAAGCGTCCGGAGAGAGTTCATACACCTTCACAAACGCCTGCCAGCTGAGCATCTCTTCTCCCGTGGCGGCATCCACGGAATCGCAGTCGTATGAAACATACAGGCTGTTCTTGTGGAGAATGACCCAAGGTCTTCCGGGCTGCTTCTTGTCTGCGGGGGCAAAATCCGTGACGGCCACGTCGTCCAGCAGATTCCAATCACGGTCAAATGCGGCCAAATGCACATTCAGGTGGACGGGGAAAAATCCCTGAGTATTCCTCCGGCTGGTATTCAGGTAAGATACAAAGTATCGCCGGCCGTCGCAGGCCACGCCCTGAGACCAGTGGGCCTGTCTGATCAGATTTTTCGTTCCGAGATATTTCCAGTTCGCGTCGTATCTTAAAACCACCAGGTCGCCGGGATACGAGTCCGCCGATATGATATGAATGATGCCGTCCGCATAGACCATCGAGGCCCCGCTGATGTGAGGCGAGTCGTCGAGTATCCTGTAGCCGAGAGAATCGAGACCGGCTGAAAAGAAATGATGGTGCGAAGCGCTGCCTTCCTGCCAAATCCAATTCGGATTGTACTGATTGCTGATATCAAGCCGCCCGTCGACCCATGCGACCGAGGGATCCGTTTCTCCCTCGTTCGGTGATTTCAACGGAACCGTTTTTTCAGCAAGCTTCGTCCAGTTCGCCGCATCGAATTTCATCAGCCGCCAGCCGTAGGGATATCCCGGAACCGGGGGTACGCTGGCCAGAAAATAGTCGTTTCCGACCATGGCCGAGCCTGAATCGCCGGCCTCGCTTCCCATCGGATTCCACAAAAGGGTGTCCGCTTTCCCGGCGGGCTGCAGTCCGGTCGTATACTCCTTGTAGGCATAACCCGACCCTTTCATGTCCCCTCTATGCGTGCTGGCCTTTGTGCCAAATGTCACGACAAAACGGTCGGTCGCGGGAACATAATTGATGCGGGCGAAAGAACCGGTTAAAAACCTGGAATCAGGCGTGACCTGGACGGTTTGGGTCAGCTTGAAAAGGCTTGTCGTTTTGTCCTTCTGAAAATCCACATAATAGATTCGCAGCCGTCCGTCGGGCAGTTCCACCAAAGTCGGTACGCTGCCCGTGACCAGAGAGACGGATCCCGGCGTCCATGTCAATCCATCCTGGCTCGCGGCCAGATGCACTCCGTCGAGAAGCGGGCTTTCCCCCTGGCCGCCGGGACGGACCTTGTAGGCCATCCGGTATGTGCCGCCGGCGACGCGGATGGGATGCGGATCGGCGACAATGCCGGCACCCGCAGGCAAGGGTATGCGCATGCCCGCCTCCTGCGTGAAATCGAGGCCGTTTTCACTGACCAGGCTGGTGACGCCCTGGCCGCATAAAAACAGGCGGACCCTTCCGTCGGGAAGCACCAGTGCGCCGGGCACGCCCCCGCTGTTCACGGACCGCACTCCGGGATCGAGGGTGAAGATCCCGCCGTCATTGCTTGTGGCGCTGAGAACGGCTTTCTGGCCGTTCACATACATGCGGTATTTGCCGCCCGGCAGTTTCACGACCGCGGGATCCGTGAAAAAACCGGGGAATTTAAACGTCCAGGCCGGCGTTGAAAAATCCAGGCCGGATCCGTCCGCGGCGACGGAGCGATACGCCGCGGCCGTGTCGGCCTTGAGGCTCTCCAGGTCAAAAAAATAGAAAACGAGATTTCCGTTGTCGAACAGGGCGCTGGGGTCGACGGGATTCAGCGCGGGAGCGTGGAAATCGGCATGTCCCTTGAAATTCCAGGAGACGCCCCGGTCCGTCGATTCAATCATGCCCATGCGCTCGGCGTAGGCGAACATGTTTTGAGGCCAAGGGGCCGATACGCCTAGCAACAGTCCCGTTGCCAGCAGAACCCGTTTTTTGTTGCTCCGCAGAACCGTCTGCCAACCCGACATCTTCGCTCTCCTTTCCATGCGGGGGTCATCCCGCCTTTCTTTCCACAGACCTGAATCATTCCCGCAGTGACGCACAAACCGTTCGCACCGCTCATTGCTTCTGCGGAAGAAGAAAATATCCGAAACCCGCTGTAAAGAACAAATAAACAAAAACAATTCCCCAGCCCAGTACGTTCAGCCCGCCCGAAAGCTGGATGGCCAAAACGGCGGCCAGCGCGACGGCGTCATAGATGAACAGATCCCAGACAATCGCGCGCCGGGCGGCGGAATCGTCGGTATTCCGGGCGAGCCACGTGAGGAAAAAGTTACCAATCAAAGCGGCGCCGTACTCCCTTGCCGTCAGGGCGGCGCCCGGGCCGAATGAGGTTCCCAACAGGTTCAGCAATTGGGCGGGAAAAAACAGCAGCAACGGGCCGAACCCCAGACAGACGAAGGCCTTGGTGATCATCAGGTGCTTGATCTTCATGTCATGCCTCCTTGGGCTGTAAATCCGGAAAACAGGATTTGCTCGAAAAATCCGTCACCTGTCCAGGGAGAGGCGGGACAGAGGCCGAAGCCCCTGTCCCGTTTGGAGAAGGATGACGGTGAAGCACACGGTCATTTCACGAATGACAGTTTGACGGTCCGGGCATATCCGTCC
>JBFZEN010000237.1:0-4128 GCA_041306805.1 bacterium | reverse complement strand
GCACGGACGAAGGCGCGGCACAGGCCAGCCTCGACAGTCCCAACCTTCTCGATCCAAACGCCTGGACAAACTGGAATACGGCGAACGGGCTTCCCCGGAAAAAAGTCGCCGATCTGATGTTGCTGAACCGCATGCTCTACGCGGCGACGGAACGGGGTGTTTCCGTTTTCCTGAACGGCGGCTGGACCCAGCTGGGCGCGGGTCTTCCCGACGCGGAAATCTACGATATCGATGTCTACCTGAGCCAGCCCGTCCTGGCCACGTCATCCGGGGCCTATGTGTATCAGCAGAATCAATGGGTGAAGCACGGAACCGACGCCGGCTCCCTCCAGGCCATCGCCTGCGTTTCGGATCAACTCTGGGCGGGCACGAACCGCGGCCTGGTCGCCTATTCCGAAGTGCAGCATCAATGGATCTCCTACAGCCCCAATTCTCCGGCCAGCAATCTTTTTTCGGACATCGCAGTGGACCCCAACGGTGTGGTCTGGTGCGCCTCGGCCAACGCCAACGGAGCCGGTTTTTACCGTTTTGACGGTGAAACGTGGACGAATTACGGCATGCAGTCCGATCCGGCCATCATCTGGAACGACGCGTACTCCATCACCGTAGACAGGACCGGGGCCAAATGGATAGGATTGTGGGGAAGGGGGATGCTCTACTGGGATGAAAAAAGCCCGTTCAGGTATTACAACAAACAAAACGGAAAATTGGCCGGAATCGTGCAGGACCAGAACTTCGCCGTCGTCTCAAAATCGGTCGTGGACACCTCTGGAACGGTCTGGATGATCAATTACCAGTCCGCGGATCAGCGCCCCCTGGTCTCTGTCACTCCCGATTCCGTCTGGACCTATTACAGCCTGCCGACCACCGAGTGCCGGCGCATGGCCGTGGACCAGGTCAACCGGAAGTGGATAGGGACGGATGCGCAGGGCGTGCTGGTCTACGACGACTCCGGAACGCCGACGATCAAGGCCGACGACGAGACCATCGGAACCTTGACCCTGGTCGACGGATTGGGTTCGAATCAGATCACCGACCTGGCCGTGGACAAGGACGGCATCGTCTGGATCGGGACGCCAGCGGGCCTGTTTTATTATGAAGGCGGCAAAGTCAAACAGCGCTACGGCCTTTTATCTGACAACATCACCAGGCTTCTTGTGGACGGAGTCAACAACCTGTGGGTGGGGACGGAATCGGGGTTGAGCTGTTTTCTGACGCGCGAGTACCGCTGGCAGCATTTTTACACCGAGAACAGCGGCCTTGTGGACAACGGGATCACGGCGCTGGCCATGGACTTTTCCAGCGGCCGGCTTTACGCCGGCACCAACCGGGGGCTCTCGATTCTGGAAACCCCCTATTCGGAACCCCGCATTGAGATGACGGATATCAGCGTGTTTCCGAATCCCTTCATCCCGGCCGAACACGGAAATCTGGTCGTCGACGACCTGGCCTATGGCGTATCGGTCCACATTTTCGGACAGAACGGATACCGCGTTCGCCGGTTCTCCTCCGGCGACGTCGTGGGCAGGCAGGTTCTGTGGGACGGAAAGAACGACAGGGGAGAACCGGTTTCGGGCGGTATTTTCCTGGTCGTGGAACAGAATGAAAACGGCGAGCGCCGCATCGGCAAGGTGGCGTTGATCCGCTGATGCGCCGCATCCGGTTCGACAACGGAAGAATGCCCATGCTCCAGCGTCTGTACATCAAAGATGTCGCCATCATCGACGAATTGAACGTCGAATTCGGCGCCGGGTTGAACATCATCACGGGTGAAACCGGCGCCGGCAAATCCATCATCATCGGAGCGGTCGGCCTGCTGCTGGGGGAGAGGGCCAAATCGGATCTGATCAGGCAGGGCGCCCGGACGGCCGTGGTAGAGGGATGGTTCGACGTACCGTCCTCCCTCTTCAGCGACTTGCTGAATGAATCGTTCGAAATCCAGAACGACGGGCTGATACTCAGGCGCGAATTGCAGTTGTCGGGCAAGTCGCGCTGTTTCGTCAACGATTCTCCCGTACCGCTGGCACTGCTTTCGGCCATCGGCGACGTGCTGGTCGACATGCACGGACAGCACGAGCACCAGAACCTGCTGAAGGTCGACAGGCACCTGGCCGTGCTCGACGCTTTTTGCGGAGACGGAGGCCTGCTGGCAGACGTCAGGGAATCGTTCAAGCGCTGCAGGAATATCGAGGAAGAATTGCTGGCCCTGCACCACCAGGAAACGCAGTACAGGCAGCAGCGCGATCTTCTGGAGTTCCAGGTGCAGGAAATAGAAAAGGCCGCGCCCCAGCCGGGGGAAGAGGAAATTTTGGAGAAAGACGAACGGCTGCTGCAGAACAGTGAACGCATCGCGCAGGCAACCAAGCAACTCGCCGGCATGCTGTATGAAGACGAAGGCTCGGTGGCCGAGCGCCTGGCCGCCGCCTCGGGGCTGCTGTCCGGGCTGGTTTCGGCGGATTCCGCGTTCGAGAAGTGGGCAAAGGAAGTCGAATCGATGCGTATCGCCGTCGAAGAAACCGTGAGGGCGGCAGAATCGCACGGCCGGAAAGTCGAATTCAATCCGCAGCGGCTGGAAGAAATACGCGAGCGCCTTTCATGGTTCTCCCGGTTGAAAAAGAAATACGGCGGTTCCATGCAGAGCGTGTTGTCCTTTCTGGAAGAGTCGAAAACAAAGCTCGGCAAAATGGACACCGTCGGGGACGCCATTCGCGAGAACGAGACCCTTCTGGAAAAGGAAAAAGCCCGTTTTTCGGGATTCTGCGTAAAATTGTCCGACCTGCGCCGGAAAACGGCCGCCGAACTGGAAGTGAAAATCGCCGGCGCCCTGGCCGAGCTCGGACTCAAAAACGGCATTTTCGAGGTTCGCCTCAGGCGCAAGCCCGATCCCGAAGGTCTGGTCCAAATGGAAGACCGGCAGAATTACCAGGCCACGGCCCAGGGCGTCGATTCGGCCGAATTTTATGTTTCCCTGAATCCCGGGGAGGAGCCCAAGCCCCTGTCTCAAGTGGCCTCAGGAGGCGAAATCTCGCGCATCATGCTCGCGCTCAAGACCGTGCTCGCCGAGGCGGACCGTGTTCCCGTTCTCATCTTCGACGAAATCGATACGGGCATATCGGGCAGGACGGCCCGCGTGGTCGGCAATAACCTCAGAGACGTTTCTCGAAAGCACCAGGTGCTGTGCATCACGCATCTGGCCCAGATCGCCTCGCTGGCCGACCGGCACTTCCGCGTAGCCAAGGACGTCGTGAACAACCGTTCGCGCACCACGGTGCGGCCGCTTGAACGGGATGAGCGCGTTGCGGAAATCGCCAAGCTCATCGGCGGCGAAACCGTGACCGAGTCGGCGCTTCAGAGCGCAAGAGAATTGCTGGGTTCGTGAGCCGGCCATGCCGAAGATGGATAAATTGGTCATCGAAGGAGGGCGGACGCTGCAGGGCACCGTGGAAATCAGCGGTTCGAAAAACGCCGTTCTTCCCGTCATGGCGGCGGCTCTGCTCGCATCGGGATCCTACCGCATCGACAACGTTCCGGACCTCCGTGATGTAGACACCATGGGTCGGCTGATCGAGGGCATGGGCGTCCGCATTGAACGGTCGGGCCGGATGATGCACATGGACAGTACCGGATGCTCCCTGTTCGAGGCTCCGTATGATCTCGTGAAAACCATGCGCGCATCCATTTACGTGCTGGGTCCGTTGCTTTCCCGTTTCGGTTACGCCAAGGTGTCGCTGCCGGGCGGCTGTGCGTGGGGGCCGAGGCCGGTCAACCTCCACATTGAAGGGCTGAGAAAGCTCGGGGCCCGAATCGATATCGAAAAAGGGTATATCATCGCGCGGGCGGAAAAGCTCGCGGGCGCCCGTATCGCCTTCGACGTCCCAAGCGTGGGCGCCACGGGCAACATTCTGCTCGCCGCCGTTCTGGCCCGGGGCCGAACGGTCATTGAAAACGCCGCCAGGGAACCAGAAATTACCGCGCTGGCGCATTTTCTGGGAGGAATGGGTGCCTGTATTGAGGGGGCGGGTTCGGACCGGCTAGAAATCGAGGGAGTTGAAGCCCTCCATCAGGCCGATACCGCCGTGATTCCCGACCGCATCGAGGCCGGCACTTTTCTCGCGGCCTGCGCTCTCA
>JBFZEN010000236.1:0-9271 GCA_041306805.1 bacterium | reverse complement strand
CGAAGAGGCGGACATGACGAAAGACGACATCCGCGCCCTGTCGAAGGAGGCGGGGCTGTCCACATGGGACCACCCGGCCCTGGCCTGCCTGGCGTCGCGCATTCCCTATGGAACGCGAATCACTCCCGAAGGACTCAGAAAAATTGACGAGGCCGAGGCTTTTCTGCGACAGCTCGGTTTCCTCCAGGTGCGCGTGCGGGACCACGGGGACACCGCCAGAATAGAAGTGCTGCCAGACGACAGAAAGGTGCTGATCGAAGACAGCCTGGTCGCCGAAATCGTCCAGAAGCTGAAAAGCCTCGGTTACCGGTACGTCACGCTCGATCTGGAGGGGTACAGAACGGGCAGCCTGAATGAGGTGCTATGAACAGGGAAAAAATCAGGACATTGCTCGAAGGGGTGCGGTCGGGCGGCCTGGCCGTGGAAGAGGCCATGGAAAGCCTGAAGTCGCTGCCCTACGAGGACATCGGATTCGCCAAGATAGACACGCACCGGGCGGTACGCACGGGTTTTCCGGAGGTGATTTTCTGCGAGGGCAAGACCACGGAACAGGTCCGTGAGATCGTGAAAAAAATGCTGCCCCAGACCCCGGTCATTCTCGGCATGCGCGCCGGCGACGAGGTTTACCATGCCGTGAGGGAAGTGGCCGACACGGTGGAATACCGGAAGGCCGCGCGCGCCATCGTGGTGGGCCGTGTGCCGGAACCCACGAGCAAGGGATTGATTCTGATCGTGTCGGCGGGGACGGCCGACATTCCCGTGGTCGAAGAGGCCGCGGTGACGGCCGAGGTCATGGGCAACCGCGGCGAAAGGCTTTTCGACGTGGGCGTGGCCGGCGTGCACCGGCTTCTGGGGAACAGGGACAAGCTGGCCGCGGCCAAAGTCATCGTGGTGGTGGCCGGCATGGAAGGAGCGCTTCCCAGCGTGGTGGGGGGGCTCGTGGACAAACCGGTGATCGCCGTGCCGACCAGCGTGGGGTACGGGGCGAATTTCAACGGGTTGTCCGCGCTTCTCACCATGCTGACGAGCTGCGTGCCGGGCATCGGCGTGGTGAACATCGACAACGGTTTCGGGGCCGGGTACCTGGCGGGGCTGATCAACCGGCTGTCTGAAGGATAAAAAGGATTAACCGCAGAGTGCGCGGAGAACGCAGAGCAAAGAACAAGTTAAACGGTAAAAACATCGTATGCAGAGCGCTGAGTGATGGTGGTCGAGAATGAAATATCGGAAAGGATCATCAATTGCGCTTTGAAGGTTCATCGGGCATTGGGTCCCGGATTGCTGGAGTCCAGTTATGAAGCATGCCTAGCGTATGAATTAATTCAGGCTGGATTTTTCGTTGAAAGACAAAAACCGATTCCCCTGGTTTATGGGGAAATTTCGCTTGATTGCGGTTATCGGGTCGATTTGTTCGTCGAAAAAAAGGTCATCGTTGAAATAAAAACAGTCGAGGCATTTGCCGATATCCATTCGGCGCAGGTTCTTACCTATTTGAAATTGTCCCAATGCAAGCTTGGTTTGTTGATCAACTTTAATGTAAAACTGTTAAAAGATGGGATAAAACGAATTGTCAATAACCTTTAAATATTGTCTTTGCGCGCTTTGCGATCTCTGCGGTTCAATCACATGAAAATCGCATATTTTGACTGCTTCGCCGGGGCGAGCGGCGACATGATTCTCGGCGCGCTCATCGATGCCGGGTTGAAAACGGGCCTGCTGAAGTCGGAGCTGGGCAAGCTGAACCTGCCCGGCTTTTCCATCACCGCCAAAAAGACGCTCAAGGACGGCATCGCGGCGACGAAATTCGACGTGCGAACCGGGCATGAACATAAGCACAGGAATTTGCGCGACATCACCCGCATCATCGACGGAAGCGGTTTGTCCACGGCGGTCAGGCAAAAAAGCAAGGCTGTTTTCAGGCGGCTGGCCGAAGCCGAGGCCAGGGTGCACGGGACGTCCATCGACGAAATCCATTTCCACGAAGTGGGCGCCGTGGACGCCATCGTCGACATCACCGGCGCCGTCGCCGGGCTCGAGCTGCTCGATATCGAAAAAATTTTCGTGTCGCCCCTCCATCTGGGCCGGGGAACCGTGAAGTGCGCGCACGGCATTCTGCCCGTGCCGCCGCCGGCCGTGGCCGAAATGGTGAAGGGTTTTCCGGTTTATTCGACGGACGTCGAGGGCGAACTGGTCACTCCGACCGGCGCGGCCATTTTAACGACTCTGGCCTCGGGGTTCGGGCCCATGCCGGCCATGATGGTCGACGGTACGGGTTACGGGGCGGGGTCGAGAAACACGGGCGTCCCCAACCTGCTGCGGGTGTTCATCGGCAGGTCCGCCGAGGCCGAAGGCGACTCGGTGCAGGTGATCGAAACCAACATCGACGACATGAATCCGCAGTTCTACGAGCACGTGATGGAATCGCTTTTCAAGGCCGGGGCGAAGGACGTGACCCTGACGCCCGTCATCATGAAGAAGAACAGGCCGGGCATCGTGCTGAGCGTGATCGCCGCTTCCGCGGACGCGGAGGCATTGGTCGCCCTGATTTTCCGCGAGACCACCACATTGGGCGTGCGGATTTCCGAAATCAAAAAGCGGATGGTCGCCGAACGCGGCATCCTGTCCGTCCGGACAAAATGGGGAGCCGCCCGCGTCAAGACGAAGCGCATCGGGTCGAGAACGTCCTTTTCCCCCGAATACGACGACTGCAAGCGCATCGCGCGGGCGAAGGGAATTCCCGTTTCGGACGTGTTCGACGAGATCAGGCGTGTTGCGGAGAAGCAGGGGGCGGCTTGACCCGGATCGTCAAATCAACCGGAAGAGGATTGAAGAGATGAACCCTTTCGATTTGATCCATGCCGCCATGAAATTCAATGAGAAAATCAACCAGGGGGACGCCGAGGGACTGGCCGCACTCATGACGGACGACCACGCGTTCATCGACAGCGAGGGAACGTCCACCAGGGGAAAAGCGGTCATGGAGAAGGGGTGGAGGGAATTTTTCAGGCAGTACCCCGATTACCGGAACGAGTTCCAAAGCGTGACCGTCCAGGACGGCATGGTGGTGATGGTCGGCCGGTCCGTCTGCTCGTGCAAGCCGCTCAACGGGCCGAATGTGTGGACGGCCAGGGTCGAAGAAGGCAAGGTCTCGGAATGGAGGGTGATCTGGCTGGACAAACGGTAGCATTATTCAAGCGTCCGAGGACAATCATTTTTGCCTTCCTGATTCTTCTTTTCGCCGTCTTTGACTACTTCCACATCGCCGGTATCGATTCCATCACGAAAAGCGGCGCCGGATACGGACACCAGGAATTCGTCAAGCCCTGGCCGGGTGCGGCCGGGACCGACAAAGCCAGCGGATGGGACCGAGCGGTCTTCAATTTCAGGCATTTCTTCAAGTGGTGGGCCGTTTTTCCGCCGAACCGCAGGGGCGGCATTGAAGGCGCGCTGACCAGCGACGGGAACGGGCTGCTGAACAACCTGGGAGGCCATCTACTGGGAAGCGCCGTCCTCGTTTTTGTCGCGTTGTTGTTTTTCCGTTCCATTCCCCTGGTCGTCATTGCCGGGACGGCGATGAATATTTTCCACGAGTACATCGCCGAGGGCCGTTTCTGCGACCCGTCCCCCGTGGATTTGTGGCTGGACCAAATCGGCATAATGATCGCCGTTGCGCTGTACGGGATTACGGCTTCGACCGTTTCCAAAACCAGACATTCCGTTTCCGGGAAAACATGAAAGGGGCATCGTGATGAAGCGGATATTACCGGTGTTCATACTCCTTCTTCTTTTCGGTTCCGTTTATCCGGACGATCCATCCCGGAATACGCCCGTCCCACCCGGCTTTATCAGAAGACCCATGATGGGGATTAAAAATGTCAATATGAATGGTCAGATACAGGTGATTCAAGTAAACGAGGGATTTGGCGCAGGCGAGGCGGGGATCAGGAAAGGCGACATCATCAAGACGATCAACGGCCGTCCCGTCCTTGAAAGAGCAGACGTGATCCGGCTGGTTGAAAACATGAACGAAGAAGACAAGGCCGTCGTCGGCATTCTCAGGGACGGGGAAGAAATTGAATTCGAGGTCCGCCTTCAAACCGGCGATATCCGCCAGGATCTCGACGCCGTCATACGGCTTCTCCTGCAGGAGAAAACGGTCAATCTGATCATCGCGGTCGGCGCCGTTTCGAACGCCACGATCACCGACAAACTGATGCTGGAACAATGGTCGAACGGCCTCAGGTCCATTCTGCTCGCCCGGCAAGAGCAGGTGTATCTGGCCACTTTCAAGGCTGAAGAGAATTTTCATCTGGCCGACAGGGCCAAGGTGGCCCAATTGCTCAGTGAATTCAATTTTTCCCAGACGGGGCATGTCACCGACCAGATGAGGGTGCAGATGGGGAAAATGCTGGGGGCCACGCATTTTCTGGACGTCAGTTGTTCAAGGTTCGCGAATCAAGACTGTGTCCAATTCAGATTGATCGGTATCGAAAACGGCGAAGTCATTTCCAGTTCCTCAATTCCCGCGCCGATTCAAACATGGATCCCGTAAAGACCCGGTAAGATTCCCTCGTCCCATGGGCCGGTTCGACGGACGCAACACCACACGGACAAAGGCGAATATGAAAAATCCGGCGTTCCTTCTGGCTTTGATTCTGGCCTCCTCAGGCCGGGCCCAGACGATCAACGCGTTCCAACACCCCCCGGACATGCGCTGGAAAAAAATCGACACCCCCCATTATGAAATCGTGTTCCCGCAGGAGCTGGCCGGCGAAGGTCAACGCGTTGCCGGCCTCATGGAAGCCCTCTATGGGCCGCACAACAGAACGCTGAACGCAGACCGGAAGCGGTATTCCATTTTTCTGTCCAACCGGGGAGCCTATGCCAACGGTTACGTCGCGCTCGCGCCGCGGAAGTCCGTCTGGTTCCACCAGCCCATGCAGGGCACGACCACGGGTTCGGGCGAATGGATCACTTTGCTCGCCGCGCACGAGGGCAGGCACATGGCGCAATTCGACAAGGCGAACACGGGCTTCACCCGCCTGGCGGGGCGGCTGTTCGGCGAAACGGGCCTGTTCGGCCTTTCCATGTTTTCGATTCCCCTGTGGTGGTGGGAGGGCGACGCGGTGGGCATGGAAACGGCGATGACGCGCGGCGGCCGCGGCCGCATTCCCGAATTCAACATGGGCACAAGGACGCAGCTGACCCATGACATCCGCCATTCCTACCAGAAATCCTACCTCGGTTCGTACCGGGACTGGACGCCCAACTGGTACGAGCTGGGATATCATCTCGTTTCGCATGTCAAGCAGGCCTGCGGACCTTCGGCATGGGACGCGGTCATCAGAAGGACATCCAAATGGTCATTCTGGCCTTTCGCGTTTTCGAACGCATTGAAAAAGGAAACGGGCATCAATCCGTCCCGGCTGTACAGTGAAACCATGGCGGAACTGGAGGAAGCGTGGAAAAAACAGCTTCCCGATTCCACCTTTCCCCCGTACCGCATCCTGAATAAAAAACCTTCGTCATGGACGAAATACCGCTTTCCGCAATACCAGGACGACGGCACGGTCATCGCCCAGAAATGGGGCTATGACTTCGCCTGGTCGCTGGTGGTTCTCGACGGATTTGGGAACGAAAGAACGCTGAAGCAGATTTACCCCCTCGAGCCGAACGGAACGAAGGGTTCGGCCGCGGCGGGAAAAATAGCCTGGGACGAAACCGTCCCCGACCCGCGCTGGGGAATGAAATCACTTCCGTGCATTGTGGTGATGGACGTCAGGACGAAAAAAACCCGCAGGCTGCCCGGAGAACACCGGTATTTCAATCCGTCCCTTTCGCCGGACGGCAGGAGCATCGCGGCCGTGGAATTCGAAACCGACCGGACCTGCGCTTTGGTGGTGCTTGACGCGGAATCGGGCCGGCTTCTGAAGAGAATGCCGAGCCCGGACAACGCCCTGCTCCAGGCGCCGTCCTGGTCGCCCGACGGCCGAAAGATCGTCTTCACGTTTCAGGACGACAGGGGCAAGGGCATTTCCGTTTTTACCTGCGGAACCGGCGAAACCCGCGAGGTTTTACCGCCCGGCTGGGAAGGCATTTCGCATCCCGTTCTGTTCGACCGGTGGGTGTTGTTCAGTTCGCCCGGGTCGGGGATAGACAACATACACGCCGTGGATACGGAAAATGGAACCGAATACCAGGTGACGTCTTTGCCCTGCGGCGCTTTTTCACCGCAGGTTTCCTCGGACGGGAAAGAGCTGCTCTTCTCCTGTTATTCGCCTGAAGGCATGAACGTGTGTGAAACCGGTTTCAATCCATCCGCTTGGATACGGCCCGACCCGGGCACGGTGGACGCGGCCGGCTATGCCCGAACGCTGACGGTGCAGGAAAACGGGCCCATGGCCGGGGAAACGGCGGCGCCCAAAACCGCCCGCACGGTTCAGGATTACAGGCCGTTTTCGCGCCTCCTGAACGTGCATTCATGGCTGCCGGTTTTCGATACCAACGAAATAGGACTGATGCTGCGTTCGAACGACAGATTGAACACGGCGTCTTTCGCGTTCGGGCCCGTCGTCAACACCAACGAGAACAAAACGAGGTTCGAGGTTACCGGTGCCTATGCCGGGCTGTTCCCGGTAATCGAATTCAGTTTGAGCGGGGGAGGAAGAGGCGCGGCATACGAAGACGACAGGGGCGGGCGGTGGACGGATTCATGGACTGAAACGTCGGCCGGTCTCGGATTGGGCATTCCCCTGGACCTGTCGCGGGGAATCATGGCCACCCGGTTCCAGGCCGGCCTGGGAGCTTCGTTCACGAAGGTCTCCGGGAAATCCGTCGCGGCATGGGGCGACCAGTTCAACGGCGATCTGGCCGATATGCATTACCGGCTCCTGTTTTCGCGCTTCCGCGACGGCGCGCTGCGGGACGCCGCTCCGCGGCACGGGCAGGTCTTCACGGCCGGGTACAGGCATACGCCGTTCAGAACCGATTACCGGGGATCGCAGTTTTTTTCGCAGGCGGCCCTTTTTCTCCCGGGGTTCATGAAACATCACGGACTTTCATTCCGCGCCGCGTGGGAGGAACAGGGACCCGGCAATTACCTGTTTGCCACATCCTTTTACTTCTCGCGCGGGTATGGTTCCGTGTTCCATGAGAAATTCGCCTATGCCTCCGCGTCCTATACGCTTCCACTGCTCTATCCCGATCTGGCCATGGGCGGATTCGCTTACCTGAAACGGGTGAGGGGAAGGCTGTTCTACGACCACACGCTCGGGAAGGACGGGAAAACGGAATTCCCGTACCGCTCGACGGGGGCCGAGATCGGGTTTGAAACCCATTTTTTCAATATCCCCGTTCCCATCGACGCCGGCGTGAGGTGGGCCCACCGCATCGAGGACGGGAAGAACAGGGTGGAACCTTTCGTGTTTCTCGATCTGCTGTAACGTTCAGAGGCGGGCAGCCGCTCCGTCCCCGATTCAATAAATGGAAAGTCTCCAGGTCATGAAAGAAAGGCCGTTGACATGAAAACCAAACCAATTCCGGTTACGCTGTTTGCGGCCGCTTGGATTATCCGGTCTGCGGCCGTTTTCGGCGAAGGCGGTTCCTTCAAACCCGCGACGCCCCATGCTTCGCCCGAGGCCGCGGCGCTGTTGAAATTCCTGTACGGTATTTCGGGAAAATACACGCTGACGGGGCAGCACAACTATCCCAATATCAGAGACAGAAATTCGAGGTTCGCGGCTGAATACACAGGCAAAACGCCTGCCGTTTTCAGCACCGACTGGGGGCACGCCAAGGCGGGGGACACGGACTCTTACCTGGCCCGCCCCGACATCGTCGAAGAGGCGATACGGCAGCAGGGTCTGGGTTCCATCGTCACGATTTGCTGGCATGCGGCGCCGCCCACGGCGGACGAGCCGGTCACTTTCAGGCCCATGCCGGGAAAATCCGCCCCGGAGTCGCTGGCCAGCGTTCAGGGCAGGCTGCCCGACGCGCAATTCAATGACGTGCTGACGCCGGGGACGGCGCTGTACAAACGGTGGTGCCGGCAGGTCGACAGCGTCGCGGTGTATCTCAAGAAACTGCAGGACGCGCGCGTTCCCGTTCTCTGGCGTCCGTACCATGAAATGAACGGCGGCTGGTTCTGGTGGGGCGGGCGGACGGGACGATACGGCACTGCGGCCCTGTACAGGCAGCTGTTCGACAGGCTCGTGAAACACCACCGCCTGCGCAATCTGGTATGGGTATGGAGCGTCGACAGGCCGAACAGGCCTGAAATGCTCTTCTCCCATTATTATCCAGGAGACCGGTATGTCGACGTGCTGTCGCTGGACGTCTATGGAAGCGATTTCAACCGGTCCTATTACGACTCTTTGGCGGCCCTGTCGAAGGGCAGGCCCATCGCCCTGGCGGAAGTCGGGAATCCGCCGAAGCCGGAGATTCTGGCGGGCCAGCCGGGGTGGACGTTCTACGTGACCTGGGCCGGAATGGTGAGAAACACGACCAGGAAGCAATACGACGCCCTGATCCATGATCCGCGCGTGCTCAGCCTCGAAGACGCGGACTACCGCAAATCAATCGCCCCGCTCCGCGCGGCCTGCGGGCTGCCTTTGCTGCCGGACCCCGGAACCCAGGCGGATTTCTCGGGCGAATGGATTTTCGATGAAGAGCAGAGCGATCTTGAAAATGCGGGCGCGGGTTCCCAGCCGTTCAGAATGGCCGTCACACAAAAAGAAAATGAATTCACCGTACAAAAAACATTCATTGTGGAATATGCAGACGACCAAATCGTGGAAGAGAAATGGGTACCGGACGGCGGCGAGGCGCAGTCGGAATTCCGGGGTTCGCCGCGCACGGTGCGGGCGTTCTGGTCCCCCGGGCGCGATACGCTTCATTTCGATTCGAAAGTCGCGTTCAATGTGGGCGGGCAAAGTTCGGAAATGGAAACGAAGGAGGCCTGGAGCCTGCGGGACAGGGGCCGCACCCTGACCATTCGGCAGTCGTCGAATTCGTTCAGGGGAAAGAGGGAGCTGGCTCTGGTTTACGGCAGGCGATGAAACCGGGGCACATTCTCAATAATGTAAGTTCAGAGTCAAAAAAATGGTTATGGGTAATGGGTTATCGGTGATGGGAAATTCAATCAACGGGTACGGGTTCTCAGAACGCGGATCATTGATCTCCGGTCCTAAAGGATCTTCGGTCCTAAAGGATCTTCGATCCTAAAGGATCTTCGATCCTAAAGGACCTTCGATCCTAAAGGATCTTCGATCCT
>JBFZEN010000235.1:0-8311 GCA_041306805.1 bacterium | reverse complement strand
TAAATTAACAATCAATTCATATGTTTATCTGAAAAATAGACATTGTAATAAAAGGAGAGATCCACATGAAAAAGGAAATTTGTTGCCTGCTTCTGGCGATTATTGCCGTTCCCGCATTCGCCGGAGATGAGGATGAGCAGACCCTGATTTCGGGGCAGGTCACCCACGGCGGTTTCGGCGGGCCCGTGGTCAAGCTTACCCAGGTGAAGAACGAATTCGGAGTGCTGGTAGGCGGAAGGGGCGGATGGATCATCAACCATATGCTGTCCATCGGGGGAGGCGGGTACGGGCTGGTGAACCCCATCACGGCAGATACAAACGCGATTCCGGTCTTTCTGCCTTATGCTGAACCCGTGCTTGGCATGGGCTACGGCGGTTTGGAACTGGAATACATATCCCATTCAGGCAGACTGGCGCATTCGACCATAACGCTCCTTGTCGGCGCGGGCGGAGTGGGGTACCAGGAACGCAGAAACGCGGAATGGGATTGGAACGAAGACCAGCGCCACCCGGCCTGGGACAGCTTTTTCATCGTCGAACCGGGTGTGAACCTCGAATTGAATGTGACCGCCTTTTTCCGTCTCGATGCCGGCGCCAGCTACCGGTTCGTGAGCGGTATCGAGAAATTCGGCCTGGTCACGTCCGATGTGGCGGGTGCTTCCATGAACCTGACGCTCAAGTTCGGCAAGTTTTAACCGCCATTCGGATTCTTACACCGTGCAAAATGCCTCCGCGGGACCCGGTCCCGGGGAGGCATTTTTTTTGCGGCATTATTGTTCCGGCGGAGCGGTCAATTCAGATGCGGTCTGGATGCCTGCGGCCACGGGCGGCAGGATGCCCTTTTTTACGAATATCGGGTGAATGGCTTTTTTCAAACGGGGAATTTGCCGGGCGAAAACGAGCGCTCCCGTGAGACACGACAGCCCTCCGATCAGAACGGTGTTTGGCGTGCCGATGGTGCTCGCCAGGGTTCCCGAGATCAGGCTGCCGATCGGCGTCATTCCTACAAAAGCCATTGTGTACAGCGACATCACCCTTCCGCGTTTATCATCCTCCACCACCGTCTGGATCAGTGTGTTGCTCGATACCATGTTGAGCATCATGCCGAATCCGATGATCACCATTAAAACCAGCGAAACAATCAGGGACCGCGACCGGGAGACGGCGATCAGCCCCGCGGCGAAAACCGATGCAGCCATCGGGATGAATTTTTCCAGACCCTGAACGCTCTTTCTCGAAGCGAGAAAAAACGCCCCCGCGAAGGCTCCCACACCGACTGCGGCCACGAGGAATCCGAGCGTGTGGGCGCCGCCGTGGAAAATCTCCTTCGCAAACACGGGCATCAGCACCTGAAAAGAACTGCCCATCAGGCTGATCAGGGCAATGAGCAGGATGACGGATCGGATGGGCAGGGAGCCGAATGTGTATCGAATTCCTTCCCGCAGATCCGAAAGCACGTGCGACTCTGTTTTTCTCCGCCTGGGCCGGGGGAGTCTCATGGCAAAAAGGGCGCCGATCACGGCCATGAAGCTGACGGCGTTGATCATAAAACACACGCCTTCTCCGGCGGCGGCTACCACCAATCCGGCGACGGAGGGACCGACCAGGCGGGCGCCGTTGAACATCATGGAATTCAGAGCGATGGCGTTTCCCAGTTCCGACCTTTTTTCAACCATTTGAATGACAAACGACTGCCGTGTCGGCATATCGACCGCGTTGATCAATCCCAAGAATATGCTTAGGACCATGATGTGCCAAACCTCGACCGTTTGAAACGTCACCAGCAGCGCCAAAATGAGGGCCTGGATCATCAACAGCGTCTGGGTGACGACGAGCATCCGATGCTTGTTCCAGCGGTCTGCCAGCACGCCGGCGAACGGTCCGATGAAAAAGGAGGGAATCTGGCTGGTGAATCCCACGAAACCGAGAAGGAAAGCCGAGCGGGTCATACGGTAAACGAGCCAGCTCATGGCCACCGCCTGCATCCATGAACCGATCAGGGAAACGCCCTGCCCGATGAAATACAAACGGTAATTCCGATATTTCAGCGCGCGGAAAATGTGGTCCATGTCGATGGCATTCAATCGCGGCGCCGATTTTGATTGGATGGGGTTTTTTCGGAGGCCGAAGGTCAAGGTTTATCCGATGACGGCGTTGTCGATCAGGCGTGTTTTACCGAAAAAAACGGCCAGCGCGACCAATGCCTTCTTCTTGATCAAATCGAGGGGGGCGAGCGATTCGGGATCGACGATTTCCACATAGTCGATCCGCGCCAGCGGATATTCCGCGATCTTTTTACGCACGGCCCTGGCAACGCTTTCCGGGTCGACTTGACCGTTTTGCACCATGCCTTCGGCCAGTTTGAGCGACTGGTTCAGGCACAATGCCTCCCTTCTTTCCTGCGGGGAAAGGTAGACGTTTCGGGAACTCATGGCGAGTCCGTCCGGCTCCCGGACGATGGGTGCAGGCACAATATCGATGTCCCAATCGAGGTCCCGGACCATGCGCCCGATGACAGCAACCTGCTGGGCGTCTTTCTGCCCGAATACGCCGAAATGGGGCTTGACGGCCAGAAACAATTTGGCGCATACCGTGGCCACGCCCCGGAAATGCCCCGGCCGGGACGCGCCGCACAGCACTTCGGTGATCCGTTCGACATGGACAGAGGTTGAAAAATCGGGCGGATACATTTCATCGACCGAAGGATTGAAGATGACGTCCACGCCGGCCTGATCGGCCAGTTTTGCGTCCCTTTCAAAGTCACGCGGGTATTTCTGAAAGTCTTCGTTCGGGCCGAACTGGGTGGGATTGACGAAGATGGACATCACCACGACGTCCGCGCGGTCGCAAGCCAGGCGCACCAGACTCAGATGTCCGTCATGCAGCGCCCCCATGGTCGGCACGAAGCCGATCGTTTTTCCATCGTGCCTCCATGCCTCCGAGCAGGCCTGCATTTCCCTGATTGAGCGGATGATGATCATCTTGAACGGTATCCCTTGATATTCTGAGTTCCGGGTTCTATGTTCCGAGTAAACATCACCCTTTGCCCGGTAACAAAAGCTCCGGATACGTCTGAGATCTGAGATCGTCGATCGTTGATTTGAGATCAAATCATATGAATCCTTCGTCATCTCAGATTTCAGATTAACGATCGAAGATCGCAGTCCTGCGGTCTAGAAATTCAGAACTCAGACCCTTTTTTATCCTTTCACCACCCCGAGCGGCCTCATCTTGGCGACTTTTTTGGAAAGCCCCGCCGCATGGACGATGCCCACCACCTTGTCGATGTCCTTGTACGCCTCGGGCGCTTCTTCCTGGAGGGTTTCGCGTCCCCGGCTGCGCACGGCGATGCCTCGCTTTTCGAATTCCTTGAAAAGGTCCCGGCCCTTCGTGGCGCGAATGGCCGCGTGCCGCGAAAGCATGCGTCCGGCGCCGTGGCAGGTCGATCCGAAACTCTCCTTCATGGCTGTTTCCGTTCCCGCCAGCACGTAGGATGCCGTGCCCATGTCTCCCGGAATGAGCACCGGCTGCCCCACCCGGCGGTATTTTTCCGGTATGTCCGTATGGCCGGGGGCGAAGGCCCGGGTCGCGCCTTTCCGATGCACGACGACGCTGCGTTCCACGCCGTCCACCAGGTGCTTTTCGAACTTGGCGATGTTGTGCGCCACATCGTACACCATGTGCATGCCGATCTGTTCGGCGGACTGCCCGAGCACCTGCTCGAACGTTTCCCGCACCCCGTGTAAAATGAGCTGGCGGTTGGTCCAGGCATAGTTGGCCGCGGCCGCCATGGCCGAGAAATATTCCCTGCCTTCCGATGATGACGCCGGAGCGCAGGCCAGCTGGGCGTCGGGAACGCGTATTTTGTATTTACCCATGGCCTGAATCATGCGTTCGAGATAATCGTCGCAGACCTGGTAGCCCAGCCCGCGCGAGCCCGTGTGGATCATGACCGTGATCTGGCCCTTTTTCAGGCCGAAGGCGGCCGCGGCCTCGCTGTCGTAAATTGCCTCCACTTCCTGAATTTCGAGAAAATGGTTCCCCGAACCGAGCGTGCCCAGCTGGGATTTCCCTCTTTCAATGGCCCGGGGAGAAACGGCTGCGGGATCCGCGCCTTCCATGCATCCCCCCTGTTCGGTGAGCTCCGCGTCTTCGCCCCATCCGAAACCCTGTTTCACGGCCCAGGCCGAGCCCTCGGCGAGTACGGCCCTTTCATCGTCCGCCGTCAATTTCAGTTTGCCCGTGGCCCCCACGCCGGAGGGAATGTTCAGGAACAGTTTTTCGACCAGGGGACGGATTTTCCTTTTAATATCCTCCAGCGTCAGCTCGGTCCGGATGAGCCGGACGCCGCAGTTGATATCGTATCCAACGCCTCCCGGCGAGATCACCCCCGTTTCGGCGTCAAAACCGGCGACGCCTCCGATCGGGAACCCGTATCCCCAGTGGATATCCGGCATGGCCATGGAGGAGCCGATCAAACCCGGCAGGTGGGCCACATTGGCCACCTGCTGCGCGGCCTGGTCGCCGCGGATCTGTTTGATCATGTCCCCGTCGGCGTAGATCAATCCGGGTGCCTTCATGCCTTTCTGGTACTCCTGCGGAATCCGCCAGCGAAACGCGTCGATCTGTTCCAACGGTCCGTTCCATGCGTCACTCATGTGTCATCCCGTATAATATTCCGGTTTTCTGTCTTCGAAAATGTCATTGGCCGGTATGATATGCTTGTCCCGCGCCGTTTTGGGGTCTATCTCGGCGAGCCTGACCCCCTCTTCCTTGTCATCCATCCTGAACAGGACCTCGCCCCAGGGGCCGACCATCTGGCTTTTACCGATGAATTTCAATTCGGAGCTTCCTCCGCGGGATTCGGCACCGGTCCGGTTCGCCGTAATGGAAAACACGCGGTTTTCAAGGGACCGCGTGATCATGGCGTCCGGGCAATGGGGCAGAACCAGGTTGGCGCAATGGCAAAGGATATCGGCCCCGTCCAGGGCCAGTGAACGGGCCGCCTCGGGGTATATCCAATCGAAACAAATCATGAGGCCGACATTCGCCTTGCCGATATCCCAAACCTTGAAAGGCCGGTTGCCCCGGGCGAACCAATCCTTTTCCTTCCAGAACAGGTGTATTTTTCTATAAGTGCCTATCCAGCCCTCGGGTCCGATCAGGACGGCGGAATTGTAGAACGCGCCTCCGGCGGCTTCGGCCAGGCCGGCCACCACATGCAGCCTTTTCTTCCGGCATGCCGCCTCGAGGCGTCTGACCGTTTTTCCCCCGGGCACCGATTCGGCCATCGACTGCGCCTCGGCCGCCGATGTGAAGAGGTAACCGGTGGTGCACAGTTCCGGAAGGACGAGCAGGTCGGCCTGTACATCCTCCATCACCCGTTCGATTCTGCGGAGATTGTGTTCCTTATCGCCGAATACCGGCGTGAACTGGAAAACACCTGTTTTCATGGCAATGAAAATATAACACGCAAAGCCAAGCAAAACAAGATAAAAAGCGGCACCCAGACTGAAGCGTCACAACCCCTTGATGAACGTTCCCAGCCAGAGGAGAATGAATGCGATGAGCATGACAAGGAACCGGTGCTCAAAGAGGATCGGGATGTTCATGTCGGCGAACCGGACCAGGCAATACGCGGCCAGATCCACGGCGGCGATGATGAGGGCGATCCACCATGTCGCTTTTTTCGGCGCATTGAGTTTCATGTTTTCTCTCCGTTCTCTGCGTTTGAATGGGACCACGGAACGGGTGTGTGGCCGGAAGAATACCGAAAACAAACCGATCTTTCATTTTTTTCTGTATTTCCAGAACTGAAACATCAGCGCGGCCGCGCCGATCACGCCGGGCAGGTTCGATGCCACGATGTACCAGTCGCGGGGATTCTTGACAAGCCCGTAGGCCACCCATGAGGAAAACGTGCATAAAAGCGCCGAGGTCATGAAGAGGGACAAACCGGTCATGGAACGGTTCACGGCATTCCTGCGGATCTGCACGGGAAGGCCGAGCGCGGTGTAGACGATGGTCACTGCGAAGGCGATCCATCCCAAAACATGTTCGGAATTCATTCTTTCATCCCCTTATTCATTGCCTCGAACGCCTTTCCGGCTGGCGGATCAATAAAACAAGAAGAACGGCCGATATCAGCCCCAGGGCGCCGCCGAACAGAAACGGGGCGGATGACTTCCATGAATAGAGCCACCCCGCGATCAGGCTGGCCGGAAGCAGGCCGATTCCCACCATGGTATGGTAGAAACCCAGCGCGGTGGCCCGCGACGCGCGCGGCGCCAGGTCCGATACCATGGCCTTCTCGACGCCTTCGGTCATGGCGTAATAGGCGCCGTAGCAAATCCAGACCGGCCACAACAGAGTGCCATGGCCCTCTCCGATGAAACCGAAAGACGCGTACACCAGTCCGTACAGGGCGTATCCCGAAACCAGCAGAATTCTGCGTCCGATGCGGTCCGAGAGCGAACCGAAAAACGTGGAGAAAAGGGAAGTGCACAGATTGAACACCATGTACATCAGAATCACCGAGGGCAGGGCCTGCCCCAGCGACTGGCTGCGGAGAAGCAGAAACTGGTTCGATGAATTTCCCAGCGTGAAAAGAAGATGGATGAAGAAAAAACGCCTGAGAGACGGATCGTAATGGGCCACGTTGAAGTCGGGTCCGCGGCCCTGGCCGGATGCGCCGGCGGGATGTTTCCTCTCCTTGACCGCGAATAAAAACAGCACCCCAAGCACGGCCGGCACGATGGACAGGATGAACAGAAAGTAAAACGCATTCAGGTCGCGCAGGGTTTTCGCCGTTGGGTCCAGGAATTTCAGGCTGACGAAATAGCAGATCAAAACGCCGAGGGTCGCCCCGGCGAAATCCATGGCTCGGTGAAAACCGAAGGCCCTGCCCCTTGTTTTTTCCGGCGTGGATTCAACGATCAGGGCATCGCGCGGGGCCGAGCGTATGCCTTTTCCCACCCGGTCGAAAAAGCGGGAAACCAGCACGAAAGGCCATCCCAGGGACGCAAGAAAAAGAAAGCCCTTCGCCAGCGCGGACAGGCCGTATCCTGCAATGGTGGAGGGTTTCCGCCTCGATATTTTATCGGAATGATACCCGGCAAACACCTTGAGCAGGCTGGCCGTTGATTCGGCCACGCCTTCGATAATGCCCAGAACCGGGCCCAGCAGCGATTTGCGGGCGGTCAGCACGGCGCTGACAAAAGCCTGGATGAGCGGATACACCATTTCGGACGAAACGTCGGTGAAAAAAGAGGTGATTCCCACCAGAATGACGTTCCGGTCCAGCCGGTTCTTCGTTTTCGGCATGGCCCCAATCTATGATAAAAAGGGGGAAAAGTCAAGGGCGGTTCGCGCCTGAAACTCCATGACGGGTTGCTTTTCTTCCCCGATTCGAGTATATTATGGCCGTCTGTCCATCCATCCCGTTTTTTAAAGACCACCAAAAACATCTTGCGGAAGGGAGTTTTCATGGCTCGTTACAAGTTGATCGTCAATCCCACTTCGGGTAGGGGCGCGGGCGAACTGGCCATCCCCGGCATCGAAAAGCAAATGCGCGCGCTGGGACTGCAATTCGAGCTGGTGCGCACGGAAAGGCCGTGGCACGCGGTGGAGCTGGCGGAACAGGCCGTCAGGGACGGTTTCGACGTGGTGGTCGCCGTGGGGGGAGACGGCACGGCGAACGAGGTGTTGAACGGATTGATGCAGGCAAAAACCGCGGGAACGGGGAAAGCCGCCATGGGTGTTCTGGGGGTGGGGCGGGGGAATGACCTGGCTTTCGGCTTTGGCATTCCCCATGAACTGGAATCGGGATGCAGGAATCTGGGGAAGGACAACAGGCGGATGGTGGACGTCGGCAAGGTGACGGGAGGGCTTTATCCCCAGGGCCGGTACTTCGGCAACGGCGTGGGCATCGGGTTCGACGCCGTCGTGGGTTTCGAGGCGCTCAAGATGAAGCGGCTGAAGGGATTCCTGTCGTACATCGTGGCCGCCATGAAAACGATCTTTTTATATTTTCATGCTCCCATCGTGCAGATCCAGACGGACGGAGAAACGATCATTCTTCCGACGCTGATGGTCTCGGTGATGAACGGCCGGCGCATGGGCGGCGGATTCATGATGGCGCCCCATGCCGTTCCGGACGACGGATTGCTCGACCTGTGCATCGCGAGCGAAGTCGGCAAGATTAAAATATTCGGCCTGATACCCCGCTTCATGAAGGGCACCCAGGCCGGCCATAAGGCCATCAAAACGGCCAGGACGACCAAAATTTCAGTGTCGGCCATGGAGGGAGTGC
>JBFZEN010000234.1:0-5897 GCA_041306805.1 bacterium | reverse complement strand
GGTGGTGTTGTCCGGAAAGTCCATGTACTCGCGATCTTCGAGCCGCGGCGTGTAACCCGGCGTATGGCCGATCCGCCGGCTGTAAAAGACGCTTGCATCGTCAAAATCGTAATTAAAAATGTTTTTACCCTCAAGGAAAAAAGGCCGTTTTTCCTCGTAAAAAGTCTCGAAGGCGGTCAGGTTCATCACGGACGGGTCCGATTCCACCTGTCCAAAATCGGGATTCACGGTCAGGTCGGCCGTGAAATTGTTCGACAAACCGATTTTTGCGTCCATCCCGGCATTTCCCGAAAAGGACCGGCCCTTGTCGGCGAACGGATTCCCGGGTTCCCTTCTGAACGTTTTCAGTTTGCCGAGCGAGTACGGCATCAATTCCAGCCGGCGCGACTTCGGCAGCCCTTGAATGCCGCGCAGTTCGCCGAACAGGTACAACATGCCGGGGCTCGTCGAGGACTGGGGTTCCCAGTCGCTTTCCTCCTGAAGGCGGTCTATCCACCGCCAGACGTGCATGCCCCAGACCTGTTCGTTGTCGCTGCTGTAACGGAGCTGGCTCAGCGGGATTTCATACTCGGCCGTCCACGCGGAATCCTCAGCTCCCGTTTTGGCGTACCATACGGCGTTCCAGTTCGCGTCCCCGTTCATCGGATTCGTCAATATCTGGTCGATTTTCTGACCGGCGGCCGTGACGTTGAATTCGAAACCCGTGCGGTGGTCGTGGTAGCTGTCGAAATTGACGCCCGCGATATCGCCGCGTAATTCGTCGCGCCTTCCGGCCTTGCGGATGATTTTTTCGGGTTCATGATCGACGGCCCGGATCGCGACGTATATGCTTTTGTCGTCGTAGAGAATTTTGAAATAGGTCGGCTGAGACGGAGGGGCGCCTTCCTTCGGAATCCATTGGGTGAAATCGCCGGCCCATGCGCCCGTTTTCCAGCAGGGATCATCCAGTTTTCCGTCGATCGAGGGCCTTTCCGTGGTCAGGCGCATGGTATCGTAAGTCCGCAACGGTTTGTTGGATAGGCCGTTTGCTGTATCGCTTCGAATGGCCGGACTGAGTGCAAGACCGTTGCACCCATATGCCGTCATCATCAATAATGAAAGAACCGATTTCCGGATCATTTCCTCTCCGATTGTTTCAGGAGTGCTTCTGCTATGGAGTGACCGGTCAGGGAAGATGCGGCGGCGCGTGCAAGGCTTATTTGCAGGCCAGTTTCAAAGGGATCAATTTTTTGGCGTTTTCGATGTCTTTTTTATTCCTGAAGGATACGGTAATCGCCCGGATCTTGCCGAACCGCCTGCCTTTCGTGTACTGCTCCTTGAGTTCGTCCGGGATGCCGCTTGCGAGGATGGCCGGTTCGGCCTTGCCGCCGAAATAGAAGGTGGTCCTGAAGCCCCCTTCGGATACGGAAAGCCAGAACACGGTCTTTGCCTTCCGCGTGGCCTTCAAGAGCCAGCTTTTCCCGTCGTTGTAGTAGCGCCATTCTTTTTGAATATCGGGATGCTCCTTCTCGACATGGGCGAAGAAGGCAAGCCACAGGGGTTTCACCTTCCCGATATGCGAGTAGACGATCTCATCGGTCGGGTATTTGGATTTGTCGCTCAGGACGGGATTTTCCATGGGGCCTCATAAAAAACAGGGTACTCGGTACTGGGCGATGGGTAATGGGTACTCGGTACCGGTTGATGCCGGTCGAGAAAACAGGAAAGGAGAAGGTCTCGAATCCGTTCAATGGTTATTTCAGCCTCGATAGATCTGACCCGAATCCCTGACCGCGGATGCGGCACCGGTTTTCAGAGTCGCAGCCCCATCTCGGCGAAAGTGTCGCCCTGGTTGATGTCGCCGGTCTGAAACCCCTTCTGGAACCAGTACTTGCGCTGCGCGGACGTTCCGTGCGTGAACGCGTCGGGCACCACGGTTCCCTGCGTTTTTTTCTGGATGCGGTCGTCGCCTACCGCGCTGGCGGCGTTCAACGCCTCCTCCAGATCGCCCTCCTCAAGGATGTTGTTGAGCTTCTGGGCGTGGTTTGCCCAGACCCCCGCGAGAAAATCGGCCTGCAGTTCCATGGCGACGCTGTACTGGTTGAATGTCCGTTCACCGACCTGCTGGCGCACGTCCATCACCTTTTCCTCGATGCCCAGAAGGTTTTGAACGTGATGCCCGACCTCGTGGGCGATGACATAGGCGACGGCGAAATCGCCGGGCGCCTCAAAGCGGGACTGCATGTCCCGGCAGAAAGACAGATCGATATAGACTTTCCGGTCGCCCGGGCAGTAAAACGGGCCCACGGCGGCGCTCGAAAAACCGCAGGCCGATTCGACCATGCGGGTGTACAGCACCAGCCGGGGCGGCTGGTACGCGCTTCCCGCCCGGCTGAATACCTGGTTCCAGACGTCTTCGGTGTCGCCCAGCACCACGCCGACGAACTGGGCAAGCTGGTTTTCCTCCTCGGTCGGCTGGTAATCCTCCGACACCACACCCGTTTCGGTCTGGGGCATGTTCTGAAGGACATCGAGGGGATTCCCGCCCAGCATCCATACGACAGCCAGAATGAGCAAGGTGCCGATTCCGCCGCCGACAGCGACTCCCTTGGTGGATATGCCCCTGCGGTCCTCGACGTTTTCGCTTTGTCTTCTGCCTATCCAGCGCATAGCTTTTCTCCTCTTCAATCTGAAACAGTCCCGGGATCCGGGGGGGTAAAAAACGACAATCCGTCCGTCCCGATCGATGGGGCGCAGGGGCGGAAAGGGACAAAATCCCGATGCAGACGAATTTGATTGTTTTAATATAAAAACGGCGGTGAAGAGAATCAAGCGAATAAATGGGGGTATGCCGCAGCGATGATTCAAAAGGTCCTGCGGCCGATTTGTTCCATGCGGACAGCATCCTTTTTTATTTCCGCGACCATCCCGGCCGTGAGCGTGCGCAGACGAAGAATGTGAAGGGTCACTCCAACGGCGATAAGCGGCAAAAGAAGCCTGAGCCACCACGTTTCCGCCACATGAAACGCCGAATAACCGATGCCTGCCCAAAGCAACAGCAGTGTAAATATTTTAGTTTTCACTGAAACCGCGCGGTATTGCCGGTAGCAGGCGATGTAATTGCCGAAAAGCCTGTGACGGATGATCCAACGGTATAGTGAATCCGAACTTCGGAAAAAGCAGGCTGCAGCCAGCAATAAAAACGGCGTCGTCGGCAAGAGCGGGATAAAAATTCCCAAAACACCCAGTGAGAGAGAGGCAAATCCCGATCCGATCAGCAGATATTGACGCAACACGCTCATCCCATAGCCACGTCGAGGAACATCATGACGGCGAATCCGAACATCGCGCCGATCGTGGAGAGGTCGGTTTCGTTGCCTGTCTGCGATTCGGGAATGAGTTCCTCCACGACGACAAACAGCATTGCTCCGGCCGCGAACGACAGGGCATAGGGCAGAAGGGGTTTGATCATGAAAACCAGCAGCGCCCCCGCGAGACCGGCCATCGGTTCCACGATTCCGGATAATTGCCCGAAAAAAAACGCCTTTTGTCTCGAGAAACCCTCGCGCCTCAGTGGAATGGAAACGGCGGCCCCTTCGGGAAAGTTCTGCAGGCCGATGCCGAAAGCCAGCGCCATGGCGCCGCCCAGCGCGCCCGCAGTCCAGTTCTGCCCCAGGGCGCCGAATGCGACGCCGACGGCGAAACCCTCGGGTATATTGTGCAGGGTGATCGCGAGAATCAGCAGCACGCTGCGGTGCCAGGATGTTTTGATGCCTTCGGCCTTGTTCACATTCAGCCCGGCGTGCAGGTGGGGCAATATCTTGTCGATGGCTAAGAGAAACAGGCCGCCGGCCAAAAATCCGGTCACAGCCGGCAGCCATCCCGTTCCGCCTCCTTCGGCGTGCATCTCGATCGCGGGCTTGAGCAGAGACCAGAAACTGGCCGCGATCATGACGCCCGCGGCGAACCCCAGCATGGCGTTCAGTATTTTTTTATTGATGGTTTTAAAGAAAAAAACAAGTGAAGCACCCATGGCCGTGACGGCCCACGTGAACAGGGTGGCGAACAGCGCCAAAGTGATGGGGCTGAAACTTTTCAAAGATTCCGCATTCATGGTTCACTCCGGCATATCTGGATATAGTATACTAAATGGCGCATTAAAAGTCAAGAATTCGATGTCATGGTTGTATGGTTCGACGGGTTTCAAACACAAAGATCCATGACAACAATACCTGAAACCGTTAAAATATTTCTTGTATTTGCAGAAAAATGTAATTAAAATAAAAAAAATCGAAAGGCAACCATGATGCTCGCCAACCAACGGAGAAGTAAAATACTGGAATTGCTAATAGAGGACGGCACGGCGCGCGTTTCCGACCTGAGCGGGATCTTTAAAGTATCGGAAGTCACCATCCGCCAGGATCTGGACAAGCTGGAAAAAGACGGCTTGATTACCAGGGAGCACGGCGGGGCTTTTCTAAAAAGCCTTCCGAGCCAGGTTCAATCATTCTCGTTTCAGCACATGGACAACATGGATAAAAAAATCCGCATCGGAAAGAAGGCCGCGGAATTCATCAAGGACGGAGATGCCATCATCATCGATTCGGGATCCACCACGACTGAAATTGCCAAGAATATCATCGACAGGAAAAACCTGACCGTGGTGACCAATGCGGTGAACATCCCGTTCATCATCGGAGGGCAGCCCGGCATCACCGTCCTTCTGACGAGCGGGGAATTCAAGGCGCCGACGCTGTCGTTGACCGGTCAGAAGGCTGCGGATTTTTTCATCGACGTTCATGTCGATAAACTGTTTTTGGCCACGGCCGGAATCACGCTCAGGGCCGGCCTGACCTATCCCAGCGTGAGCGATCTGCCGGTCAAACGGGCCATGATTGAGGCGGCCACGTCCGTTTACCTGGTGGCCGATTCAACAAAGCTCGGCAAGCAATCACTGGCAAGTCTCGGAGCGCTTTCACTGATCCATTATCTGATCACCGATGATCAAATAGAAGAGAAACACAAACAGGAGTTCTCCAAACACGGAATCGAATTCATCATGGCCTGATGCATTTTCCGGCCATGATGACCCGCACCCAAAAAATGACAATGCGGCAGATCTCCCCGTCCACTTAAATATCAATATAGTAATATTTCTTCGAATCGTGTTCATCCCACCGAAAACACCTTGCAGGCAAATTGGCAAAAAAGTAAAAAACCACTTGCGTTTTAATTTTTAATATGATAAATTGAATCGAAAGAAAACGAAAGCAAACGAAAGACAAAAAGAAGTAAATCAAATGGAATAAACTTTTAGGGTTATGATTTCGGAACTGTGATGTATATTTATGTTTATTATAATCTTAAGCTCGTTTTATTCCCTTGGCGGATAACGGTACACGGCATCATCGGGGATTACATGCAATTCTTGGCTGAATTATCCCGAGAATATTAATAAATATAGCTACTGAAAGGAGAAAACGATGGTTTTGATAGGCAATTACTGGCTGGCAGTATGCGCGTTCGTTCTCTGCATGACGTGCTGGGGGTCGTGGTCCAATACGCAGAAGCTCGCCGCCAAAACCTGGCGTTTCGAATTGTTTTACTGGGATTTTGCCGCAGGATTGGTCCTGACGGCGCTTTTATGGGGTTTTACGCTGGGTAGCCTGGGTGAACATGGGCGGCCTTTCTGGGCCGACCTGCAGCAGGCGGACGCAAAGAGCATTTTCCACGCCATGCTCGGCGGGACGGTGTGGAATATCGGAAACCTTCTTTTGGTGGCCGCGATAGCCGTCGCGGGCATGGCCGTGGCGTTTCCGATCGGCGGAGGCATCGCATGGCTGGGCGGAATCATCTTCAACTACATCATCGAGGTCAAGGGCGGCGCGGAGCAGCGTCCCCTGTCGACGGCCATGCTG